>JBDSEX010000016.1:0-2828 GCA_039919835.1 Luteimonas sp. | reverse complement strand
CCAAGGAACAGGAACGAGCCGTTGGGTCGATCCGGATCGGACAGCCCCGCGCGCGAACGCCGGATCGCGTCACTGACGGCTTTCACCGCTTCGTCCTGGCCGACCACGCGCGCGTGAAGCGCGTCTTCCATCTTCAGCAGTTTCTCGCGCTCGCCCTCGAGCATCTTCGACACCGGGATGCCGGTCCATCGCGCGACGACTTCTGCAATTTCCTCGGCGGTGACGCGATCCTGCAGCAGGGTAAAGCCCTTGTTTTCGGCTTCCGCGGCGGCCTTCAACTGCGCCTCCAGCGCCGGCAGCTGGCCATACTGGATCTCGCTCATGCGCGCGTAATCCTGGCCGCGTTGCGCGGCCTCGAGATCGAGCTTGGCGGACTCGATCTGTTCTTTCAGTTTTGTCGCTGCCTGCAGCGTCGCCTTCTCCGCCTTCCATACTTCGTTGAGGTCGTTGAACGCACGCTCAAGCAGCTCGATTTCACTTTCGAGGTCGGCGAGACGCCGCTTTGATTCGGCATCCTTCTCCTTCTTCAGGGCCTCACGCTGGATTTTCAACTGGATCAGACGCCGCTCCTTGCGATCCATCTCCTCGGGCTTGGAATCGATCTCCATGCGGATGCGCGACGCGGCTTCGTCCATGAGGTCGATGGCCTTGTCCGGCAACTGCCGGTCGGCAATGTAGCGATGCGACAAAGTCGCGGCGGCAACGATGGCCGGGTCGGTGATCTCGACGCCGTGGTGCACGGCGTAACGTTCCTTCAACCCACGCAGGATCGCGATGGTGTCCTCGACGCTGGGCTCGCCGACGAACACCTTCTGGAAACGGCGTTCCAGCGCGGCGTCCTTCTCCACGTACTTGCGGTACTCGTCCAGCGTGGTGGCGCCGACGCAATGCAGTTCACCCCGTGCGAGGGCAGGCTTGAGCATGTTGCCGGCATCCATCGAGCCTTCGGCCTTGCCCGCGCCGACCATCGTGTGCAATTCGTCAATGAACAGGATCACCTGGCCTTCGTTCTTGGACAGGTCACTGAGCACCGCCTTCAACCGCTCCTCGAATTCACCTCGGAATTTGGCGCCGGCGATCAACGCGCCCATGTCCAGCGACAGCACGCGCTTTCCTTTCAGGCCTTCGGGCACTTCGCCATTGATGATGCGCTGCGCGAGTCCCTCGACGATCGCGGTCTTGCCGACGCCGGGTTCGCCGATCAGCACCGGGTTGTTCTTGGTACGGCGTTGCAGCACCTGGATGGTGCGGCGAATCTCCTCGTCGCGGCCGATCACCGGATCGAGCTTTCCCGACTCCGCGCGCGCCGTCAGGTCGATGGTGTATTTCTCCAGCGCCTGGCGCTGTTCCTCGGCGTTCTCGGATTGCACGCTGTCTCCTCCACGGAGTTTGTCGATGGCCGCTTCAAGCGCGGCCCTGTTCGCACCCGCCGCCTTCAGTGCGCGGCCGACCTCGCCACTGTCGTCGAGCGCGGCCAGCACGAACAACTCGCTGGCGATGTAGGCATCGCTACGCTGCTGCGCCAGCTTGTCGGCGACGTTGAGCAAACGGCCAAGGTCGTTGCCGAGCGAGACGTTGCCCGCCTGCCCGGTGACTTTCGGCAGCTTTTCGAGAACTTCGCCTAGGCGTTCGCGCAGCAGCGGCACGTTGACGCCAGCCTGCGCCAGCAACGGCCGCGTGCTTCCGCCCTGCTGCTCGAGCAGCGCCACCAGCAGGTGCGCCGGTTCAATGAGGTTGTGGTCGCGGCCAACCGCCAGCGATTGCGCGTCGGCCAGCGCCTGCTGGAACCGCGAAGTGAGTTTGTCCATGCGCATGATGTGATTCCGCAAGAAGGTGTGGCGGCAACTGCCACGATGCCGATGAAATGCGGGTCGCTGGATGGTGAATCAAGCGCCCGTGCTCATCTTGCGGGGGATTGATCGGCGACAGGATTGGCGTTGGGTGCGCCGCAACTGTTCCCGTAGGCCCATCGAGCACGTCGGGTCCCCCTACAAGACCTCGGCGACGGGGACATCCAGCGCTGAAAGCTGCTGCAATTGCGCCAATGTTTCCGCGAGCGTGGTGGAGACATGATCGGCGCCGGCCGCCGACAACTGTTCGCGATTCTTGGCGATGCCTTCAGGCAGCAGGCTGTAGCGGCCGACGATGATGCGCAGTTGTGGAAATCTTGCGCGCACGCGCTTGCACAGGTACTTGGTGTGCGCCAGGCCGCCCGGCGGCACCGAGACGATGCACAGGATCGCGGGGGCTTCGCGTTCGACCAGCGCCACCACGTCCGACGCCATCGACGCGGCGCTGGCCGCGCTCCAGGCATAGCGCCCGGGGTCGACCAGTTCCTGCAGCATCGCCACGGCCACTTCATCGCTGCTGTCGCGTGCGGGCACCGCCAGCAAGCGCGTCAGGCCCGATGTCGACACCTCCGCAGCGTCACCACCGACGCGTTCACCGTCGCTGTCGCCGTTGCGCGCCTGCCGCCCGAGGCCTTCCACGATGTCGCGGCTGGCATGGGCGAGTTCCTGTTGCGCGGCCGCATCGAGCTTGGCGTTGCGCACGTCATGCCGCGCAAGTGCCAGGGTCGGCACGATCATGTCGTCGTAGACCTGCACCAGGCTGCCGTCACCCAGTTGCTCCTCGGCAAATTCGGCAGCCTCGTCCTCATCCTTCGCCAGCAACCGCTGGTAAAAACGATACGGCGGGGACAATGCGGGACGGTCGCCAAGCAGTGTGTCGAGGAACTTGAGGGCCGGCACGTGCTTGCCCAGTACCACCAGGCACACCGTCAGCGGCGAGGCGAGCACCAAACCCACCGGACCCCACAGCCACGTCCA
>JBDSEX010000003.1:0-3985 GCA_039919835.1 Luteimonas sp. | reverse complement strand
GTAACGCTGGCGATGGGTAATGAATTGCGCCCAGTCAAGTCGTGGCGCCGGCACGGCAAATCCAAGTTGCGCCGCCATCGAAATCTTCTGCGACAGGTCTGCCGCGAGCCACATCGCTTTCTTGGGGACGCAACCAACGTTGACGCAGGTGCCGCCGAGCGCGTTGGGTTCGAACAGCGCGACGCGTGCGCCATGGGTGGCCGCGCGGAATGCACCCGCGAGTCCGCCGGAGCCGCCGCCAATGACGATCAGGTCGAAGTCGAATTCGCGATCGCTAATAGTCATGCGTTAGGTGTCATTGGAAACGTTCCGCGCGATATGGAACAGGATCGATCGCAGGGTCGCGCCCGTTGATGAGGTCCGCGATCACCTGGCCGGTGCCCGTGCTCATGCTGACCCCGAGCATGTCATGCCCCGTCGCCAGCCACAGCCGGTCATGTCCCGGCGCGCGGCCGATGATCGGCACGTCGTCGTATGTCATCGGCCGCCATCCGAACCATTCCTCGCGCCGCTGTGCGCCCACCGGTTCGCGCAGGTAGGCGCGCGCGCCGCGCTCCAGTGCATCCAGCCGCGTGTTGTTGAGCGTGCTGTCGTAGCCGGAAAATTCCATGGTGCTGCCTAGTCGATAACCGTCGTCCCACGTGGTCACGCACACCGACACGTCTTTCAGCACCATTGGACGCCGTGGCGCGATTGAGGGACGGGGGTAGGTGATGGAATAGCCCTTGCCGGGCTGGATCGGTAATTTCAGCCGCAGCGATCTGGCGAGCGCCGGCGACCATGCACCGAGCGCCAGCACCGCGTCGCGGCCACGGCGCGTGCCCTGCGATGTCGATGCCACCACGGCATGCGCATCGCACGCCACGTTTCCGACACGACAATCCTCCTCGACGATTCCACCCCGCTCGCGCACGACGCGAGCGAGTTCGGAGACGTAATCGTTGGGCCGCACGCTGGCGTCGCCTGGAAAACGGATCGTCCCGGCCACGATGCCATCACGCATGGCCGGTTCCTCCCGCGCATAGGCGGTGGCATCGAACAGCTGGGTGGCGATGCCGATCTCTCGCAGCGCGTCGCGCTGGGAGGCATCCGTGTCGAGACGCCATGCATCGCGATACACGTAATCCACGCCGCCTTCATCGAAGGCGCACTCAAGCGCGTGATCATTAACCCACATGGCCATGCGACTGCGCGAATCGTTTAGCAGCGCACCCTTCGCGAGGGTTGCCTCGCGCCAGTCGCGCGCATTGCAGCGGCCGGCGAAACGCAGCAGCCACAGCCACAAGGCTGGATCGATCCTGGGCTTGACGTACAGAGGCGCATCCGGCGTCAGCATCCAGCGCATGGCCTGCGCGATCATGCCCGGCGCGGCCAGCGGCGGTGCGTGACTCGGCGTGATGGTCCCGCAGTTGCCGTGCGAACTACCGCACCCGGCCGTGCCCGCTTCGAGCACGCGCACGCCCCGCCCCGCATCAAGCAACGCCACCGCGCAGGACAGGCCAATCACTCCGCCGCCCAGGATCAGCACATCGTCTCGTTCGGTCATGGGTGCAGTCTAAGCGCGGTTGCCACTGGGCTGTTGAGCGAGGGATGCGCGCAAAAGATCCATTCGAAAAACCTGCGGCGCGCCCATCGAGGCTGATGCAAATCTCAGGAGTTTGTGGCCGCTGCCAGCCGCATCGAAGGCCGCTGCAGGTAGGTCAAGCAGCGCCACACCCATTCGACCGGTCCGTAGCGGAACTTCGACAGCCACCAGCGGCTGGCGGCGACCTGCACTGCGAACACGGTGATCACGAACAGCGGTTGCCAGGCTCGCGGCAGGCGTTCGAAATAGCCGAGGCCGTAGCCGTAGAAAACCAACGTGCATATCACCGATTGCATCAGGTAATTGGTGAGCGCCATGCGACCCGCGGGCGCCATCCCGCGCAGTCGCTGCGCCCAGGCCGGTTGCTGCATCAACAGCACGATGCCGGCGAAGTAGCCGAAGCACATCAGGATGTTCGCCGCGTGGGCGGCTGACTGTGCCGCGGCGCTGCCGATGCTGATTTCGGAAAAACTCGTGGTCGGATGCGTCCACGTGGACCACAGCATCAGTGGCAGGCCAAGCACAAACCCGAGTGTGAGCAGGCGACGGAACAGCGGCAGGTGCGCGCCCGGATCGCGCATCACGCCGCTGCGCACGAACCAGCTGCCGAACAGGAACATGCCCAGCACCAACGGGCCGAAGAACACCAGGAACCCCAGCATCATCCCGGTATCGGCCGCACGCTGCTCCACCGCTTCGACGTAGGTACCGGAGCCGTAAGCAAGCCGTTGCGCCTCCGCCATGGCCGACATCTCGCTGCCCTGCCCGGCCATGGCCTTCTGCATATCCGCAGCGGCCTGCGGATCCTGCTGCGCCAGCATGACGGACGCGGTCCACAGCCAGGTCAGCAGCACCGGCAGCAAGACCAGGGCGACGCCCCACCTGGGCAATCGCGGCACCGGAGTACGGCGGAAGAACAGCAACAACACGACACCCAGCAGCGCGTACGTGAGCAGGATGTCACCCGACCAGATCAGCAATGCATGCACCAGGCCGATGCCCAGCAGCACCAGCATCCGCCGGGCATACAACCAGACTCCGCTGCCGCCGCGTGCCTGCGCACGCTCCAGCATCACGGCGAAGCCCATGCCGAACAGCAGCGAGAACAACGTGACGAACTTGCCCTGCACCAGGACGTAGATGGCCGCGTCAACCCAGCGATCGGCGCCTGTGAATCGGGCGTTGACGCCAGTCAGTGCTTCCATCATGGGGCCGGCGAAGGCTTCGATGTTCATCAGCAGGATGCCGAGCAGCGCGAAGCCGCGCAGCACGTCCATGGTCTCGATGCGCTCGTGTTCTGCGACCGGCGCCAGCGCGATGTGGTCAGTCATGTCTCGTGCCTCCCCGCAACGAAGGCCTGATGATTCCTGCATTCAATACAGGCCGCAAGCGGCGTGCCCGCGTCACCGTGGCGCGAAACTAAAAACGGCCCGCTTGCGCAGGCCGCGGCGACTGGCGCGTGCTGGTGGCGGCACCGCCGTCGATTCAACGCCACGGCATCAGTGCGCGTGCCCGCCTTCGCCGTGCACGTGACCGTGCTCGAGTTCTTCCTTGCTGGCTTCGCGCACTTCCACGATCTCGACATCGAAATGCAGGTCCTTGCCGGCCATCGGATGGTTGAGGTCGACGTCTACGACGCTCAGGCCGACCTTCTGCACGGTCACGGCGCGGGGCCCGAAGTTGGTATTGAGCACGATCTGCATGCCTGGCTCGAGCTTCTGGGCGCCGAAATGTTTCTTGGGCACGCGTTGGCTGAGGCCATCACGCTGCTCACCGTACGCCTGCGCAGCCACGACGTCCGTGCCGAAGCTGTCGCCGGCTTCGTGACCTTCCATCGCGGTCTCCAAGCCCGGAATGATGTTGCGGCGGCCGAACAGGATTGCAAGCGGCTCGCGCTCCTTCGAGCTTTCCAGAGGCTCCTGGCCGGCTTCCGAAACCGTGTAGTGGAAACGGACCACGCAATCTTTTTCAATTTTCATAAGGCACTCGGGTGGAGTTCGCCGGACGCGGCGACCAGGGGACGCTGGATCGGCCGCACCGGATCGGTACACTCGGCCGCATGACGGTTTCACATTATCCGGACAGCCATGCAGTCGCGCCAGCAAAAGCGCGGTGCATCGCAGTCGCATCGATCGTCGCCGTTGCGACAGCGCTGACCGCTTGCGGTGGAGGCGATGAGGTGCGCCCGGCCCCTTACCGGGCGGCCGTCATCAGCCAACGCGACTGGTCGCCGGTCGCGCCGCAGGACCCAGCCGCCGCCAACGCCGTCCTGATGCGCGCGATCAGCCTGGTCGGCACGCCCTACCGCTATGGCGGCAATACCCCGGAAGGCGGCTTCGATTGCAGCGGGCTGGTGAACTACGTCTATCGCGACATGCTCGATCTGAAGCTGCCGCGCAC
>JBDSEX010000358.1:0-2718 GCA_039919835.1 Luteimonas sp. | reverse complement strand
TTCGATTCGATCAGCGACCGCGTATAGAACTGCTGATCGCGCAGCTGCTGGTCGAGCAGCGTCTGCGCCGCCTCGACCTGCTTGCGCGCGGTGTTGTCGGTGCCGATGAGCAGATACCCGATCACTTCGTCCTGTGCATCGCGCAGCGCCGTGACCGAGACAATCGCGGGAAAACGGCTGCCATCCTTGCGGATGTAGGTCAGCTCGTAGATGTCCTCGATGCCACGCGACGCCTTGAACACCAGCGCCTCGAATCCCGGCGTGATCGGCGTGTCCAGTTCCAGGCTCAACGCCGCCGCCCGCGCGATCAGTTCCTGGGGATCGGAGATGTCGGCTGGCGTGATCCGGTTGACCATGTCGGCCGCCGCGTAGCCGAGCATGCGCTCGGCCCCGACATTGAAGATCTGGATGACGCCCTTGGCATCCGTGGCGATGCTGGAGAAGTTGGCGCTGTAGAAGATTGCATCCTGCAGCGCGCCGGTCTTCAGCAGCGTGTTCTCGCTCTGGAACTTGACCACGGCGTCCGCGCGCACGCGCTCTTCCACGACGGCGCCCACTTCTGGATGGATCGATCGCATCAGACGTACACCTCAAAGCGATGGACATCGCGGACCAGAAGCAGGACCGGAGCAACTGCGAAGAAGCCGAGGTAGTGCGACTCCCGCCAGTCATCGGCCGGCAGGACGCGAAGCCGGACTGATCCCTTCGTCCGGAACTGAACGAGGCCATTCAAGCAACCAAGGTATGCGCCTTCCACCAGCCAACCGCAAGCGCGGCGTCCATGGTTTGGCGATTCAACCGGGCTGAAGGCGGCTTCCGACTACCGAATGGCGTGACGCCAGCCCTGTCATCAGTGGTGCATGCACCCCGTATTGCCCGCGTGGCGCACTTTGGCGACTCTCGGACACGACTCCCTCTGACCGCTGGAAGGTCAAGCAGGCAGATTGACTCCGTTCAGGACCCGCGAAAAGGTGGCGGTTGGCCACGGCACCGAACCGCCATTCAGCGCAGGCATTGAGCCCCGTACCGGCCAGGCAAAACCGCAGCACGGCATGATCAGGCGGCATGAATGGGAATGCATTCCCGTCTCACGGCGCGAGACGCGCCCCTGCTATCCATGCGCGGTGAACACCATCGAAAAACTCGCGATCCTGGCCGACGCCGCCAAATACGATGCGTCGTGCGCGTCCAGCGGCGCGACCAAGCGCAATTCGCTCGGTACCGGCGGCATCGGCAGCACCGAAGGAACGGGCATCTGTCATTCGTACACGCCCGACGGGCGCTGCGTGTCGCTGCTGAAGATCCTGCTGACCAACTTCTGCGTGTTCGACTGCGTGTACTGCGTCAACCGCGTCTCCAGCAACGTGCGCCGCGCGCGCTTCACGCCGGAGGAGGTCGTGCAGCTCACGCTCGATTTCTACAAGCGCAACTACATCGAAGGGCTGTTCCTGTCCAGCGGCATCATCCGCAACGGCGACTACACGATGGAGCAGCTGGTCGAAGTCGCGCGCAGCCTGCGCGAAGACCACAAGTTCCGCGGCTACATCCACCTCAAGACCATTCCGGACGCATCCCCCGACCTGATGGCACGCGCGGGACAATACGCCGACCGGCTCAGCATCAACGTCGAATTGCCGACCGAGACAAGCCTGCAGCAACTGGCACCGGAAAAAAGCCTGCCGGCGATCCGCGCCGCGATGGGCAACCTGCGCTGGCGGATCGAGGAGACCAAGCAGGAACGCAAGGACGCACGCGGAAAAAACAAGCCGCCTCCATTCGCACCCGCCGGGCAAAGCACCCAGATGATCATCGGTGCCGACGCCACCGACGACCGCGCGGTGCTCGACAGCAGCGTCAACATGTACAACAACTACCGGTTGCGGCGCGTCTACTACTCGGCCTTCAGTCCGATCCCAGATGCCTCGTCGAAACTACCGCTGCGGGCGCCGCCGCTCGCGCGCGAGCACCGCCTGTATCAAGCCGACTGGCTGTTGCGTTTCTATGCATTCGATGTCGACGAGATCGCGCCGCGGCAGGACGGCGGTGAGGCGATGCTCGACCTGGATATCGATCCCAAGCTCGCCTGGGCGTTGCGGCACCACGAGTACTTCCCGGTCGACCTCAACACCGCGCCTAAAGAGCGTCTGCTGCGCGTGCCCGGTCTCGGCACGCGCAACGTCGGCAAGATATTGATGGCCCGCCGGCACGCACGCCTGCGCCTGGACGACCTGTCACGGTTGCGCGCGCCGCTGAAGAAGATGCTGCCATTCGTGCAGGTCGTGGATCATCACCCGCGCGCGTTGCTGGATGACGCCGACAAGCTGCGCGCACGATTGGCTCCGCCGCCAAAGCAGGCAGCATTGTTTGCGTAACTCCGCTCGTCATTCCCGCGAAGGCGGGAATCCAGTGACCTTGCTTTACGTCATGAGTCGTGAATTCAGACCCGTTACGAAGGTCGCTGGATTCCCGCCTTCGCGGGAATGACGAGCAAACGCGCCGGTACTTGTCCTTTTTACGCCCCAGCACCTTGTGACGCCCATCCGATGATCCACGCCTTCGTCACGCCACCCTGGGACTTCTCCGCATGGCGGACGCAGGCGCGCATGGCGTTGCGCGCCGACATCGAGCCAGCCCTGCTCGACTGGGGAGACACGCAACATCCATCGCTGCTCGACGGCCAGCGACTGGATGCGATGCCGGTGAAGATCAATGCGCCGC
>JBDSEX010000074.1:0-3720 GCA_039919835.1 Luteimonas sp. | reverse complement strand
CGACTACATCCTCGACGACCCGCTGATCGACAGCTGGCTGCAGGGCATGGGCAACCGGCTGGCGGCTGCCAGCGACCGGCCGCAACAGCCGTTCACTTTCTTCATGCTCAAGGATCGCCAGATCAATGCGTTCGCCACGCTGGGTGGCTACATCGGTGTCAACGCTGGCCTGGTGTTGACCGCCCGCAGCGAGGACGAAGTCGCCGGCGTGGTGTCGCACGAAATCGCCCACGTGACCCAGGCGCACGTGCTACGCGCGGTTGAAAAGGCCGAGCGCGACAGTCTCCCGATCCTGCTGGCGATGCTGGGCGCGATCGTGGTGGCGCAGAAGGCGGGGGGCAATTCCAGCGGCGACGCGACGATGGCGGCAGTGATGTCCGCGCAGGGGCTGATGGCGCAGCGGCAGATCGACTACACGCGCAGCAACGAGTCCGAAGCCGACCGCATCGGCATCCGCACGCTCAGCCGCGGTGGCTACGATCCGAAGGCGATGTCGGTGTTCTTCGAGCGGATGCTTTCGGCCACGCGCAGCAACCGTGGCGGCGAACGCGAGCGCACCCCGGAATACCTGCTCAGCCACCCCATCACCACCACACGGATCGGCGAGGCCAAGGAGCGCGCCGTGCAGTTGGCAAACACCCCGTCCACGTCGCTTGCGGCCGGAACGGTCAGCGACAATCCGCTGCTTCCTGGCTCGCTACGCCTGCCTGGCGGACAAACGCGTGCCTTGGGCGATCAGTTCGGATGGGCGCGCGAACGCCTGCGTGTGCTGAGCGCGACCACGCCCGCCGCGTCGATCAATGAATATGAACGCATGGGCCGCGCCGCCGACTTGACCGATGCGGAGCGCTATGGCCTGGCCTTTGCCCGCCTGCAGGCCGGCCAGGGCGCGGCCGCTTCCGCCGCGCTTGGGCCGCTGCTGGAAAAACATCCGGGCGACGTCTGGCTCACGGTGGCGATGGCCGAGTCGGAAGCACGTGGCGGCAAGTCCGTTGCGGCGGATGCCCGCTTCGAGGGCCTGCTCGACCGCATGCCCACCAATCGTGCTGTCGCGTTGAGCTATGCCCGCATGCTAGGCGAGCGCAATACGCTTGCCGCCGGCAAACGTGCGCAGGCCGTACTACGCCCCTTGCTGGCCGGCGCATCGGACGATCCGACGTTCCAGCAGATATTCGCCCGGGCCAGCGAGATCTCCGGCGACCCGGTCCGTGCGGGCGAAGCCTATGCCGAGGCCGCCTATCTGAATGGCCGGCCGGAACAGGCGCTGATCCAGCTCAACACCCTGAAAAAACGGCCGGAACTGGATTACTACGCGCGCGCCCGAATCGACGCACGCATCGCGGCGATCACGCCCACGGTGCTGGAGTTGCGCCGCTTGGGCGTTGAGGACGAGGACCTGAAACGACGCTGACAGTCGAGTGCACGGGTCGCCACCTGATCCTTGATGCTGACCGGTACTGGGGTGTGTGGCGCTCGGCTGGAACTCACTCGAGCTGGCCGGCGCAATTTGGGACATGCCGCCGATCGGCTAGGCGATTTCCATACGCTTCAGGCACCGAGTCATGCAATCGTCATAAAAGCGTCGTTTACTGACGCCATCCCAAAGGAGTGGCGGTGGCCATGCAGGACATCACATGCAAAAACGCATCCTGATCGTCGACGACGAGCCGGCGATCCGGGACATGGTGGCGTTCGCGCTGCGCAAGGGTGAGTTCGACCCCGTGCACGCCGGCGATGCGCGCGAGGCGCAGACCGCCATTGCCGACCGCGTCCCCGACCTGATCCTGCTCGACTGGATGCTGCCCGGCACCAGCGGCCTGGAGCTGGCCCGCCGCTGGCGCAAGGATCCACTGACGCGGGACATCCCGATCATCATGTTGACCGCACGCGGCGAGGAAAACGATCGCGTCGGCGGGCTCGAAGCCGGGGTGGACGATTACGTCGTCAAACCGTTTTCCGCGCGCGACCTGCTGGCACGCATCCGAGCAGTGATGCGGCGTTCCCGCGAGGACGACGAGGACGGTAGCGTCGCGGTCGGCTCGCTGCGCATCGACGGCGCGGCACATCGCGTGTTCGCCAACACCACAGACATGCCCGCGCCCGTGCCGATCGGGCCCACCGAGTACCGCTTGCTGCACTTCTTCATGACCCATCCGGAACGCGTCTACACGCGTTCGCAGCTGCTCGACCATGTCTGGGGCGGCAGCGTGTATGTCGAGGAACGCACCGTGGACGTGCACATCCGGCGCCTGCGCAAGACCCTGGAACCGCATCAGCTCGACAACATGGTGCAGACGGTGCGCGGGGCGGGATACCGGTTTTCAGCGGCGGTCTGAAAAGGGGGCGGAATCGGAGTCGGTTTGCCTTCCTGCTCTTGTTCGTCATTCCCGCGATGCAGGCAACCCATGTCGATGACCTCTCCCGGGAACACGGGCTTGCGGTCTGGGCCAACAGGCATGGTTCCCGCCCTCGCGGCAATCACCGGCTAAAAACGCAGCAATGCGGCGATGACCCCTCATTGACCGCGACTTCCTTCTGAGACAATCGGCACATGCCACCCCGCGCCCGCTCCGCCTGGATGAGAACACTCGGCACGCTGGCGGCGGTACTGGCCGCAAGCGTCATGGCCGGGCTGCTGCTTGGCCAGGCATGGCCTGTCGTGACCGCAGCGGCACTGGGCATCGTGGCCTGGCACTACTGGCGCCTGCACGGCGTGCTGTCGCGACTGACCGCGCGCCAGCGGCTCGCACCGCCATCCGGCGATGGCGTCTGGAACGAACTCGATCGCCTCTTATATCGCTCGCAGGCCGAAATGCGTTCCCGCAAGCGTCGCCTGATCGCGATGTTGCGCGCCTATCGCGCCGCCGCCGCCGCGTTGCCCGACGCGATCGTCGTTGTGGAGCGCAACAGCCAGCGCGTGCAGTGGTTCAACAAGGCGGCCACCAACCTGTTGGGGCTGCGCTTCCCGGACGACATCGGCGCGGCGCTGGGCACGCGCCTGCAACCTTTGCCCGTCGCCCACTGGCTCGCCGCCGGGCGCAACGCCGAACCGTTGATGGACGAAGCGTCGCCCGTCGACAGCCAGGTCCGCCTGAGCTTGCGCCTGATTCCTTATTCCGACGAGCTCTGGCTGCTGCTTGCACGCGATGTCACCAAACTCATGCGGCTCGAACAGGTCCGTCGCGATTTTGTCGCCAACGTGTCGCACGAACTGCGTACTCCATTGACCGTGGTGCACGGCTACCTGGACATGCTCGATCCCGCCGAACAACCCGCATGGGCGCCCATGCTGGCTGAAATGCAGCGCCAGTCGCAGCGCATGACGCAGCTGGTGGAAGACCTGCTGACGATTTCACGCCTGGAGGCGCAGGATCGCCTGCCCGACGAAAGCGTCTCGATGCCGCCGATGCTGACCACCCTGAAACGCGAAGCCGAAGCGCTCAGCCAGCACAGGCATGCGATCGTGCTGGAAGACAGCGCCCATGTGGATCTCTGGGGGTCCACCAAGGAATTGCACAGCGCGTTCTCGAACCTGGTCAGCAACGCGGTGCGCTACACCCCCGCCGGCGGAACCATCACCATCCGCTTCGCACGCGATGGCGGCGGCGCGGTGTTGCAGGTGCGCGACAGCGGCTATGGCATTCCACCGGCGCATCTGCCCCGCATCACCGAACGTTTCTACCGCGTCTCCACCAGCCGCTCGCGCGAAAGCGGCGGCAC
>JBDSEX010000281.1:0-14188 GCA_039919835.1 Luteimonas sp. | reverse complement strand
ATAAGAGAAAGGACCGTCGCCGGTCCTTTCTGGGTATTACCTGATGATTGTCCCGCCGGCGCATTATTCCGGACGCACATCCACGCGCACGCGGATGCGTTCGCCGGGATGGTAGTTGGTGCGCGTGGTATAGCGGCGGCCTGCGTATTCGTAGGTCACGTCGTACGCATTGACGCCATTGCGCGCGTTGTAGGTGTTGTTGGATGGATAATTGCTCGATTGGTACGAGCGGCCATCGGCCGGCACCGGGTCACAGACGGTGACCACGCCCTGCGGCTCGCTCCGACGCTGCTGGGTGTTGTCGTAGATCGAACGACCGGCCATGCCGCCGACCATCGAACCAATCGCCGAAGCGGCATACGAACCGCTGCCGCCACCGACCTTGCTCCCCAACACCGCGCCCGCGATCCCGCCAACCACCGTCGCCACGGTACGTGCCGTCTGCGAACCTCCGGTGCTGCGGGACTGATCCTCACGGCGGTAATAGCCATCATCGCGATAACCGTCGCTACCGTAGCCGTCATTGCCGTAGCCGCGGTCACGATTGTAGCTGTCGTTGCCCACGTAACCGCCGCTGCGCTCCTGCTGATAGCAACGCTGCGAGCCGTTGTTGTACGCGCCATTTGACGTCGGGTAATTGCCATAGGATCCCGTCACGGGGTCGACGCGGATCACGCGCGCGTAGTCGTACTGCGCGCTGTTTCCATACGTGCTCTGGCCATAGCGGTCGGGGGTCGGCGTACCGTACTGCGAGTAGTACCCGTTGGATTGTGCGGAAGCAGTGCCTACGGAAGCGGCAAGGCCCAGCGCAAGGATCGAGGCAGTAAGGCGTTTCATGTTGACTCCATACGCCGACATGGCGCGACAGCGACGATGGGGCCTACTTGGTAAAGGCGTGCTGAATCTGAAGGGATTTCGCTCCGTAGCGGGCGATCCGTTTAGCGGGCCGACAGCCTGATGGCACGCAAGGCCATGAGCTCACTACCTGCCGGAACCCGCCTATTCATCACTACTTAGGTGACGGGCCGCCAAAACGCCAATTCGGAGAGATGGGAATTCGGCGCCGATGCACTCCCCGAAACAACGAACAAGCGCCAAGGGAACAAAGGACCTGCCCACTCCGGAGGGCCGCGCATGGGGATGTGCTCCGTGCGTTTCATAGTGAGCAAGCCGACCGAAGCAGGCTGCCAAGTCAGAAAATAGCGAGTCCACGTCCCCCTGCGCGCCGTGCCTCTCCATGGCTTTTACCGAAGGCAGCACAAACTATCGGCCAGCCAGTTCCGCCTCCAGCGTAATCGGCACCGCACTCAATGCTTTCGACACCGGGCAATTCTGCTTCGCATCGTCCGCGACCGCACGGAATTTCGCCTCATCGATTCCCGGCACGTCCGCTTTCAGCTTCAACCGGATCGCACTCAAGGTTGGTCCACCTTCCATCGACAGATCCACTTCCGCGCGCGTATCCAGCGCCTTCGCCGGAAACCCCGCCTCGGCGAGCTTGTTCGAAAGCGCCATCGTGAAGCATCCCGCATGCGCAGCCGCGATCAATTCTTCGGGATTGGTCCCTTTCTGATCGCCGAAGCGGCTGTTGAACCCGTACGGCGTATCGGCCAGCAAGCCGCTGGCCGGGGTGCTGAGCTTGCCGCTGCCGCTCTTGAGGTCGCCTTCCCAATGTGCGGTGGCGTGGCGGGAAATACCCATGGTGTGCTCCGGTTGGTGGTTATGGTTGGTGGGGCGAGCCTAGTCCGTCGATTGTTACGTTGGCGTGGCTTTGTTGCGCTGCAACGGGACGCTGCGTTCGGGCAGGCGCTATCTTGGCCTCCCGCCATGACCGACGCGCGGTCGCCTGCCGTGCCATGCATGGCGTCACCGGACAGCACTTCCGCACCGCCGACCATGACCCCTATGCGGATCCCTCCGCGAGAGCCGGCCATCCAAGGCCTGACTTCTTAAGAATCAGGGAGACACGGCCTCATGTCGTACAGCACCGAGCAAATCCGCAACGTGGCACTCGCAGGCCACCCTGGCGCCGGCAAGACGATGTTGTTCGAAGCCCTGCTGCATGCCGGCGGCGCGATCCAGGCGGCAGGCACCATCGAGCGCGGCAACACCGTCTCCGATTTCGACTCGATCGAAAAGGATCGCGGTCATTCCATCGATGCTGCGATCGCGAGCACCGACCACGCTGGAATACACGTCAACCTGATCGACACGCCCGGCTATCCCGATTTCCGCGGCCCCACCCTGTCGGCACTGGCCGCGGTGGAAACGCTTGCGATCGTGGTCGATGCCGACACCGGCATCGGCTACGGCACGCGTCGCATGATGGAACACGCAAAAGCGCGTGGCCTGTGCCGCGTCATCGTGGTCAACAAGATCGACCACCCTGGAGCGAAACTCGGCGCGTTGCTCGACGACCTGCGCGAAACCTTCGGCAGCGAAGTTCTCCCGTTGAACCTTCCGGCCGATGGCGGCAAGCGCGTGGTCGACTGTTTCTGGCAGTCCACCGGCGACAGCAACCTCGGCCCCGTCGCCGACTGGCACCAGAAGATCATCGACCAGGTCGTCGAGATCAACGAGACGGTGATGGATCACTACCTCGATCTCGGCGAAAGCGGACTGAGCGGCCAGGAACTGCACGATGCCTTCGAGCAATGCCTGCGGGAAGGCCACCTGGTGCCGGTGTGTTTCGTCTCCGCACGCAGCGGCGCGGGCGTGCGTGAGCTGCTCGACATCGCGGAAAAACTGTTCCCGCATCCGGGCGAAGGCAATGCGCCGCCGTTCGTCAAGGGCTCTGGCGAAAACGCCGCGCCGATTCAAGCCCGGCCCGACCCCATGGCCCATGTCATCGCCGACGTCTTCAAGATCGTCAACGATCCTTTCGTTGGCAAGCTCGGCATCTTCCGCGTGTACCAGGGAACGGTGAAGAAAGACACGCAACTGTTCGTCGACGACGGCAAGAAGCCGTTCAAGGTGGCACACCTTTTCAAGCTGAAGGGCAAGGACCACGTTGAGATTTCGCAGGCGATCCCCGGCGATATCGCGGCCGTTGCCAAGATCGACGAACTGCATTTCGACGCGGTGCTGCACGACAGCCACGACGAGGACCATATCCACCTGGCACCGCTCAATTTCCCCAAACCGATGTTCGGCCTGGCCATCGACGCCGCGCGCAAGGGGCAGGAGCAGAAGCTGGCCACCGCCTTGCACAAACTCGCCGAGGAAGATCCGTGTTTCCACGTCGAGCACGAAATCGAAACCAACGAGACGGTGGTCCGCGGCTTGTCGGACCTGCACCTGCGCGTCAACCTGCAACGCCTGCAGGAAAAACACGGCGTGGAAGTGACCTCGCGCCCGCCGCGGATCGCGTACCGCGAGACCGTGAGCGGCAATGCAGAGGGCCATCACCGGCATAAGAAGCAGACTGGCGGTGCGGGTCAGTTCGGCGAAGTGTTCCTGCGCATCGAACCGTTGCCGCGCGGCGGTGGGTTCGAGTTTGTCGACCAGGTCAAGGGCGGCACGATTCCCGGGCAATTCCTGCCAGCGGTGGAGAAGGGGGTGCGCCAGGTACTGAGCGGAGGCGCGATTTCCGGCTATCCGATGCAGGACGTGCGCGTCATCGTCTACGACGGCAAGCACCATGCGGTGGACAGCAAGGAGATCGCCTTTGTCGCCGCTGGCAAGAAAGCTTTCCTTGATGCGATCGCCAAAGCTGACCCGCGCGTGCTCGAGCCGATCGTCGACCTCGAAGTCAACGCACCCGAGCAGCACATGGGCGACATCAGCGGCGGCCTCGCCAGCAAACGCGCGCGCATCAACGGTACCGACTCGGTCCGCGGCGGCGAGATCGTGGTCAAGGCGCAGGTGCCGTTGTCGGAACTGGAAGGCTATGCGGCGGAATTGAAATCAGTCACCGCCGGGCGCGGCCGGTATTCACTGGATTTCAGCCATTACGAGCCTGTGCCGGCGCAGGTGCAGCAGAAGTTGGTGGAGGCTTACAAACCGAAGCATGAAGAGGACTAGACGCATGGATTGCCCACTGCAGCCGTAGCGAGGCAGACAATCGCGAGCAATGTGGTTGCGCGCCGCCTGGAGCGATCGATCCATCCACTGCACACTACAATCCCGCATGGATTCGCTTTCCCCGACTGCCTCACGCCTGCTCGCCGACTGCATCCTTGCCCTGCATTTGGGCATCGTCCTGTTCGTCGTGTGCGGGTTGCTCGCAATCCTCATCGGCGGCTGGCGGCGCTGGGCATGGACTCGCCACTACCCCTTCCGGATCCTGCACATGCTACTGATGGCGTTCATCGCCGCGCAGGGATGGCTGGGGCGCATCTGTCCCTTGACCGTATGGGAACAGGCCCTGCGCGAACACGCCGGGCAGCAGGCGTACGCCGAATCCTTCATCGAGCACTGGCTGTCGCGGCTGATCTTTTTCGAGGCGCCTTGGTGGATGTTTGTCGCGGCCTACACCGCGTTCGCCATTGCCGTGATCGCCTGCTGGTTCCTCCTGCCGCCGCGCAGGAAATCACGATAAGCAGTTGAAAAACGAATCGCCAGGCTGTCGGTTGCAGTTTTTTTGGGTTTTTTTGCTTTTTTTTAGCGGTTTGGGCCGTTTGGCTATTGGCGTGACGTTGACGTTGTCCTACATTGGACTGCCGGCGCGTTCGGCCCAAACAACACCATCCATCGACGAGGACATCAGACACTCATGGCAAAGAAGAAAGTAGCCGCCAAAAAGGCCGCCCCGAAGTCCGCCGCGAAACCGGCAGCAGCGAAACCCATCAAGGAAGCACTGAGCAAGTCCGGACTGGTCGCGCACATCGCCGACTCGACCGGCGTTGCAGCAAAGGACGTGCGCGCGGTGATGAGCGCGCTGGAAGGCGCCGTGCACGGCTCGGTCAGCAAGAAGGGCGCTGGTTCGTTCACCCTGCCCGGCCTGCTCAAGATCACCGCTGTCAGCGTGGCCGCCAAGCCGAAGCGGAAGGGCATCAATCCCTTCACCAAGGAAGAGCAGTGGTTTGCCGCCAAGCCGGCATCGGTCAAGGTCAAGGTGCGTCCGTTGAAGAAGTTGAAGGACGCTGCCGCCTGATTGCACAGCAGTGATTGGCGTAACGGCCTCGCCGCTGCGCTGTCGAAACAGGCCGGACGCCTTCCTTCGGGAGACGCTCCGGCCTTTTTTATGCCGGACGTTTGTCCCTCTGCGGCACGAGTCAGCTGCACCACCCAAGCGCGTCCGCGTTCCGTAGTAATCCGGTGCGCAACTTGACTCATCGCTCCTGCAGTCGCCGCAGTTCGCCCTGTGCCTGTTCGATACGCGCACCCTGCTCGCCTTGTCGCCGCGGCGGTGCTGGTGCTGAACCCGGGGCCGCCCCACCTGCACTAAGGGATCCATGGCGCCGTTGAAGCGTCCGTCCCGCCGCCCGTGTTGGGTGCCGGCAGGCCGGAGGCTCGCTGCAACCCGGACGGCTCACCATGCAGGCATTCCATGAAAGTTGTCCGGATCTTCGCAAGCCGCCTACACTCGTGAAAACCACATCGTGTGGTCGTCGCGGGGAATCGCATGCGGATCGCGCTCTTGCTGCTCAGCACCACCTTGTTCGCCAGCTGCTCGTGCCAGCGCGATGCCGAGGATGCACCAGCCACTGCAACGCAGAAGGCCACGCAACCATCGGAGGCGACGAAGCCTGCCGTGGATGAGGCCGAACTCCAGCAACTCGCACGCCTGCAGGACCAGCGCTACGCCGCATTTTCGGGCGCCGCGTCCACCGTGCAAAGTTACCTCGCGGCAGTCGGTGCGCGGGACTGGAAAAAAGCGGACGGGTTCTGGGTCAACCAGAGCCCGGGTACCGGCGAGGCGGATCTGCGATCGGTCAAGACGCTGCAATCGTTGCGGATAGAGAACGAAACGCCCGAAGCGCTCGACAAGGAAGCGGTTCCAAAGGCATTGCAAGTTCCGGTCAACCTGCGCGCCAACGTCGCGGGTGGCGAGCCAACGAAGCGCTACCGCGGCTGGTATCGCGTGCGGCAGAAAGTGTCGGGCGAAGGCTGGGAAATCACCTCTGCCTCGATCGATGCCGTTCCACGCTAGAGAGCGTCGCTGCGTGATTCCTGCGTGCCATGGCGGCTAGGCTTTCGAAAATTCGTCAACGTCGGTTTGATGGGAGTGGATCATGGACAAGCGTTTCTGGATCTGCAGCCTGGTGATGTTCCTGGCCGCGATGCTGCTCTCGGGGATCGTGCATGCCGTACTGCTCAAGCCCGACTACCTGGCGCTGGGGGCGCTGTACCGCACTGACTCGGATGGTCAGACGTACATGCCATGGATGCTGCTCGCGCATGCCCTGATCGGTTTCGCGATGACATGGATTTACCGTCAGGGCTTTCCCGCTGGCGCGTCCAATCTCGGGCAGGGGCTGCGCTTCGGATTCGCGATGGCGCTGTTTTCGACGATTCCCGGCTATCTGATCTATTACGCGGTGCAGCCGCTGCCCGGACTGCTGGTGGCCAAGCAGATCGTGTTCGGCACGCTGTCGATGCTGCTGCTGGGTGTGTTGCTGGCGTATCTGCAGCCGCGCCGCGTAGTGCTCTGAGCCACGCTCGCCGCGGAAGATGGATGCGGTGCACCCTGGATTGCCAGTCCATCCGTGGCCAGGTCCTCGATGTTCTTGGCATGCATGCCGCATTCACGCGATTCGCGTACCGTGCCCGCAAGTTCCAGGAGATCGTCCGATGCGCACTGCCGCCCGCGTTTTCTTCATCGCCACAGTGGCGTCGCTGATCGCCGCCTGTTCCACGCTGGGCGTCGTTTCGGCTTGGTTGAACAACCGGGCGGTGTTCACTTCACCGCAATTGCAGCGTTACATCGATCGTCGCTTTCCGCGCACGTTCGACAAGCTCGGCGGGCTGGTCTCGATCACGCTGACCAATCCGCGGCTTTCGATTCCTTCGGGCGATTCGCGCCTGCAGCTGGAATTCGACATGGGCATCGGAGGACTCGGCGGCTTGGCGGGTTCCGGCGCGCCGACCGGACACTTGGCGCTCGCCAGCGGATTGCGCTACGACGGCCGCACACAAGGCCTGCACCTCGACAATCCAGAACTGCTGCAGTTCGACCTGCCCGGTACCGGATCGTTGCTGAAGGGCGGCGCACGCGGCATCGTCAACAGCCTGCTCGCCGAATATGCGCGCAGCGAACCGGTCTACCAGCTCGAACCCGACCTCCTCAACAGGTTGCCGGCCGGCAAACGCATCGAGCGTGTCGCCATCGACAATGGCCTGGTCCAAGTCCAGCTGAATTGATCGAGGCATGCGCATGCACATTTCCGCAACGCCGTTTGCCACCCTGCTACTCGTATCGTTGTTAACCGCATGCGGTGACAAGCCTGCAGACCAGCGAGACGCGCGGGAAGCGGGCGCGAGCGGCCTGCCGGCGCCAGAACGCACGGCGGGCTCCATCACCGGCATGCCCGACACCCCGGGTCCGGGGGACGTGAGCACGCTTGGAGGACTGCCGCCCGACACGCCGGTTGCGAGCGATGGCAGCCTTGGCACGCCGCCGCTGGCAGGCAACCCGGAAACCGGCATGAGTCCCGGCTCGCCCGGCAGCGGCGAACCCCAGCTGACACCCGAAGGCCTGCCACGCGGCGAACCCGGCCCGAGCGAAGCGGTGGATACCGTTCGCGAGTACTACGCGAACATCAACGCACGCAGTTTTGCGCGTGCGTATATCTTGTGGTCGGACAACGGCAACGCCAGCGGCCAGTCACCCCAGCAGTTCGCCGACGGCTTCGGTGATAGCACTGGCGTATCGGTTCAAATCCAGGCACCCACGGGGATGGATGCGGCGGCAGGTTCACGCTTCATCCAGGTCCCGGTCGCGGTTGCAACCACGCAGCGCGACGGCACCCTGCGCAAATACGTTGGCACGTACACGTTGCGCTACTCGGTGGTGGACGGTGCAACGCCGGATCAGCGTCACTGGCGCATCAGTTCCTCGGATCTGCGCGAGGTGGATCCGTGACTCCAGGTAGCGCTGCGATATGGGTTTGCGCATTCGCCGGGGTGATGTCGCTGTCGGCTTGCAACCGGACGCCGACTCCAGCGGGCAAGACGCCACCTGCATCCGTTTCGGTGCAGCCGGTGAAGCCACCGGTTACCACGGTCGTGCAATCGCCAGGCGCCAGCACCGTGCCTGTTTCATACGTGTTGCCCGGGCGGTTCGCGGCGGACACGACGACGGCAGACCTGGAGCAATGGTTCGGCAAGGCCAATGTGCGCATCGACCAACTCCCCGGCGCTGAAGGCGAGACCATCCGCGGCATCCTGCTCTACCCCGACGATGCAACCCGCCGCGCGCACCTCTATTTTCAGGACGAGGACACACTGCGCGGACTGCAAATGGTGCGGATCGTGGACGCCACTTCGATCTGGACGATGGACAGCGGCATCGGCATCGGCATGGCGCTTGCCGAGCTGGTTCGCATCAACGGCAAGCCCATCGGTTTCTTCGGTTTCGACTGGGATTACGGCGGGCATGTCACCGACTGGCACGGGGGCGTACTGGCACCGCGCGATGGCGAGTTGACGCGCCGCACGTTCCGCCTGGATTTGCCGGAGAAGGCGCGCGGCGACACGCCTTACCGGAATTTGCCGATTGGTGATGGCGAATTCCAATCGGACGATTCCAGGTTTGCGGGTTTGAAGTTGGTGGTTGGGGAAATGGGGGTGTCGTTCCCGGGTGAGGATGATCGTTGAACCGCCGGGGAGGACCGGCCACGCGGTTTCTATAACTCGAAGCGATAACTCAACTTCACCAGCAGCTGCTCGTCGTCGCGCAGCCTGAAACTGTCGCGCACAAGGCTTCCCGCGTTGTCCGAAAATGCATTCTGATCGAATCCGCCGCGCCCATAGACTACGTACAGATAGGACAACGGCGCCAGTTCGTAGCGATACCGGATCTGGAAGCCGAGGTTGTTCAGGCTGAAATCGTTGATCGGATCGGTGACCGCGACAGCCCTGCCGTCCACCACCCGGTATCCCTGCTTCAATTTCGCATCCAGGCCCAGCGCCTGTAGTTTGACGCGCACTTCCTGTTTGCTGCCGATGCTCCAGTTGATGCCTGCGTCCAGTTCCAATGCATGTTCGTCGAACGCGCCGATCAGATCGCCGCGCTGCCAGATCAACCAGTCGGGCGTGCGCTCATAGCTGACTTCACTGAAAATGCTGAAAGCATCGCTGATGAAGTAGGTCGGCTCGAACCCGATGTTGTAGCCAATCTGGCGATTGCCAGACAAGCCGCCACTGGATGCGTTCGCATAAGCGTCCCATGCCCAATCGCCCTTGCGCGGTCGATCGAAACTGAAATGCGAATTGAAGCTGGCTGGCAACAGCAACTCGCCGTTGCCACGCGTCAGCCGATCGTCGTAAGCGGCGCTGTTGACGTTGATCTGCGCGTATTCGCTGCTGCCGTTGCGCAGGGAGCTTTGCCGGCTGACGCGGAACTGGCGTTGCAGGCGCAGGCCATGATCATTGTCGGTACCGCCGACGCGAAAGCGCCAGTCCTTCGATGAATACCGCGATTCCGCCGGCAGATCCGTGAAGCGGCGCTGCACTTGCCAGTTGAAGTGGTTGAGGTTGTTGCGCGACAGGAATCCAAAATCGTTGATCTGCAGCGTGTCGTTGAAATGCATCGCCAGCCATTGCTGGCGCCAGCCGCCGCCCATCTCGTAATTGACGAATACGGTGCCGCCGGATCCGCGCGTGGTGTTGCCCGCCTGGTCGATGTCGCTGCCCAGCAGGCGCGTCTGCACGCTGATCCTTTCGTTGGGGCGCCAGTTGTGATCGACGCCGAGCACCATCGCGCTTCTATCCAGGAACGGGCGCTCGACCTGCGTCAGCATCACCCCGACATCCTGCTTCTCGAAATCCCGTACCAGGCGCAGGGCGCGGAACGAACGTCCCACGTCGTCGGCTTCTTCAGCCAGCAGCACCCCATATTGGGTCGCGCCCAAACTGCCGTTGACCTTGATCGCGCCAATGATGTCACCCGCGCCATCACCGTCATCTTCCGGCCCGCCCACGCGGCGCGTGTAGACCAGTTGGCTGAAATCGGACGGCGTAGTGAATTCGAAGATGCCCTGGTTCTCGGTGAAGAACGGCCGCTTGTCGCTGAAGAAGGTTTCGTTGGCGCTGAAGTTGACCACGAGATCGTCGCTTTCTACCTGGCCGAAATCGGGGTTGATCGTCGCGGTCATCTGGAACTGCCCGTTCGGCTTCCAGAAGATGTCCGCGCCGGTGTCGAAACCCTCCTTGCCGCGGATGTTGTCGTACACGCCCGACACGTACGGCGTGACCGTGAGCAGCGACTGGTTGTACAGCGGCACTTCGACGCTGGTGAAATCGGAGAGGAAGCGGGCGCCCTCGAAACTTGCGTTCGGCCAAGCCATGCGCTCCCCGGTGGAGCCGATCACCCGGTCCAGGTACACCTTGAGCGTTCGCTTGCCGTCGCCGCCCTTGCTCATCGGCGCGATGTACCAGGGGATCAGCATTTCCGCCGACCAGCTCTCGGCGTCCTCGCTGACGGCGTGCTGCCAATTGCCATCCCAGTCGGTGCTGAAACGGTTTTCGTTGGTGATGACCGCGTCGTTGATGCCGTCGGTGGAGGTCACCGTGAAGTTGTAGCCCGTGCGGCCATCACCCTCGAAATCGACCATCAGGTTGACCCGGTCGACCTGCGCGCCCTCGTCGCGCTGGATGCGCTGGCGGGTGCGCGGCACGCTCGCCGGTTGCACGTTGCGGAAGCCGATTGCCAGGCCTTCCGGCGTTGCCAGCACCCAGGCCTCGGTCGGCTGCGACCCGGGCGCTCCGGTCAGCGGCTGGGTGATGCGGAAATCGGTCACGCGCTGCGCCCCTTCCCACTCCGCTGGGTCGATGCGGCCATCGACCTCGATGGCGTAAGCGGGCACGGAGAGCGCCGCGAGGACAGCCACAGCCAGTGAAGCGATGCGCATGCCGGGTTCCTGGTCAGGTGTCGGCCGCGAAGGACGGCCGGGAGCGGAACGCTCGCTCCAATGACGCGGACAATACGCAGGGCGTTAACCGTTACCGACTGGCATTAGTCATGGCAACCCTCTCGGGGTCTGCTGCATCCGCCCTGGAACCAGTTGGTCCGGCACGCTCCGGACTGAAGGCGGACGTGAGCATCCGCATGCTCGCCTGCCGCCCGGACTACGGAAGCGTGAACTTCCGCGTGGCGCGCAATGGCCAGAGCGAGGTGAAGCTTGCGCCACCCACCAGGCGGTACGCCGCCGACACGCCCTGCACCACACCCAACGTGTCCAGAACGTCCCTGCAGCGTCGAAACGTGTGCCTCGGATCGCTGGTCTGCACGAACAGGTTGATTTCCTTGGGGCTGGTGTCGTAACCGTCTACGTTCACGGCATCGCCCAATGCTTCGCCCAACTGGCTTTCGACCGTTGCAAGGAATGTCTCGTCGGGCAACGACGGGCGCCAGAACTTGATGACCAGCTCGTAATCCACGGACAGTCGGCCTGGTTCGCTGCGAACCGGTCAGCGCTTGGGCTGAAGCATGGTCCCGGTGCACGTCTTGGACCCGCATCGACAGGCCCACAATTGCTTGGCCTTCTTGGTATGCGGCTCGTCGAGCGTGATGCCGTAGTTGTAGACGAGCTCCTCCCCTTCCGCGATATCGCGCATGGCCTCGATGAAGATCTTGTCCTTGTGCGACTTGCCCTTGCCGTTTTCCTCGACCACCGCTTCGCAGTTCGGCTCGCAGCTATGGTTGATCCAGCGCGCGCGATTGCCGCCGTTGTTGGCGTCGATCACGTAATCGTCGTTGAGGGTGAACAGGAATGTGTGGCCGTTCTCGTCGATCTCGCCGTATTCCTCGTCGACCTCGTCATGCGTGCGCAGCGTGCCCTTGTAGCGGATGATGCGCTCGCCTTTCTCGATCGGCGCGGAGGCGAAGACACCGTTGCCGTGGATGGGCGAGAGGCGGGCGACGATTTTCTTGGTCATGAATCTTTCCGGTCGATGTTGATCCGCGCATTGTCGCCCGGGACGCGGCGATCGGCTATCGCGATTGCCGCCGCGAGTGGCACTTGGCCCCCCACGATTGAAACAGTACAATTACGGTACGATTTCGAGGCCCAAGCCATGTTGCGCGTCACCAAGCTCACCGACTACGCCAGCGTCGTCCTGTCCGTGCTCGCCGCGCGACCCGACGACGTGCTGAGCGCCGCCGGCCTTGCCGAGCAGGCCGGGCTGGAAGTCCCGACCGTCGCCAAGGTTCTGAAACCGCTGGCGCAGGCGGGCTTGGTGGAGGCGTTCCGCGGCGTCAACGGCGGATATCGCCTGGCGCGCGACGCCAATGCGATTTCGTTGATCGAAATCGTGGAGGCCATCGAAGGTCCCCTCGGCATGACCGAATGCAGCGTGCATTCAGGCCAGTGCGGCATCGAACATTCCTGTGGCGTGCGCGCCAACTGGCGGCGTATCAACGATGTCGTTGCCGATGCGCTGCGTGGCGTGACGCTTGCGGAAATGCTGGCGCCGGTTCCCACGCGTGCCCCAGCCCGCAAGGCGATCGCCGCGACCCTGGCGGCCTGAAGATCCATCATGGCCATTGAAAACGCACAGATCATCGAGCAGCTCGGCCGTCGATACGACGCCGGCTTCGTCACCGACATTGAATCCGACTCGCTGCCGCCAGGTCTCAGCGAAGACATCATCCGCGCTCTGTCGGCCATCAAGGACGAACCCGAGTGGATGACCGACTGGCGCCTCGCCGCCTACCGGCACTGGCTGACGATGCCAATCCCCCACTGGGCCAAGCTCAACATCGCGCCCATTGATTTCCAGGCATTGAGCTATTACTCCGCGCCCAAGGCCAAGTACGCCACGCGGGCCGACGTGCCGCAGGAGCTCATCGACACCTACGACAAACTGGGCGTGCCATTGCACGAGCGCTCAAGGCTCGCAGGCGTCGCCGTGGATGCCGTGTTCGATTCGGTCTCGGTCGGCACGACGTTCCGCAAGGAACTGGCCGAGAAAGGCGTGATCTTCTGTTCGATGTCGGAAGCGATCCACGACCATCCGGATCTCGTCAGGAAATATCTCGGCAGCGTCGTGCCGACGGGCGACAATTATTTCGCGGCGCTGAACTCGGCGGTGTTCTCCGACGGCAGTTTCGTGTTCATCCCCAAGGGCGTGCGCTGCCCGATGGAACTCAGCACCTATTTCCGAATCAACGCGATCAATACCGGCCAGTTCGAGCGCACGCTGATCATCGCGGAAGAAAAAAGCCAGGTCAGCTACCTCGAAGGCTGCACCGCGCCGATGCGCGACGAGAACCAGTTGCATGCGGCTGTCGTCGAGCTGGTCGCACTGGACGACGCCGACATCAAGTATTCAACCGTCCAGAACTGGTACCCGGGCGACGAGAATGGCGTCGGCGGCATCTTCAACTTCGTTACGAAGCGCGGCGAATGCCGTGGGGCGCGCAGCAAGATTTCATGGACGCAGGTCGAGACCGGTTCCGCGATCACGTGGAAGTATCCGAGTTGTGTCCTGCTCGGCGACGACTCGACCGGCGAATTCCATTCGGTCGCGCTGACCCACCATCGCCAGCAGGCCGATACCGGCACCAAGATGATCCACGTCGGCAAGCGCACCAAGTCGAAGATCGTCAGCAAGGGCATCAGCGCCGGACACGGGCAGAATTCGTACCGCGGCCTGGTCAAGATGGAGCGCAGCGCCGAAGGCGCCCGCAACCACACGCAATGCGATTCGCTGCTGATCGGCAAGCAGTGCGGCGCGCACACGTTCCCGTACATCGAGGTCAAGCACCCGTCCGCTACCGTCGAGCACGAAGCGACCACCTCGAAGATTTCCGACGACCAGATGTTCTATTGCCGCAGCCGCGGGATTTCGCAGGAAGATGCGGTGAGCCTGATCGTCGACGGGTTCTGCAAGCAGGTGTTCCGCGAACTGCCGATGGAGTTTGCGGTGGAGGCGAAGAAGTTGCTGGAAGTGAGCCTGGAGGGCGCTGTCGGATGAAACTCAAATTGCTTTTGTTGGCGCTTCTGTCGTCGTGCGCGCTGACTGCAAACGCCCACGATTCGTGCATGGCAAAAGGGCAGGCTTCGGCGGATATGCATGCTGA
>JBDSEX010000271.1:0-3112 GCA_039919835.1 Luteimonas sp. | reverse complement strand
ATCTGGCTCCACAGCTTTCCATCGGAAAACGTGCCGGCCCCGCCCTCGCCGAACTGCACGTTGGATTCTGGATTCAAGCGCTTCTTTCGCCACAGTGCGAACGTATCGACCGTGCGCTCGCGCACCGCCTTGCCGCGTTCCAGGATGATCGGCCGGAACCCCATCTGCGCCAGCACCAGCCCCGCGAACAGGCCGCACGGGCCGGTCCCGATCACGAGGGGGCGCAGCGCCGGTTCGCCAAGTGCGCGGGCAACGAATCTGTAGGAGGTGTCGGGCGTGGGAATGATCTTGCCGGCATCGCCCTTGCCAGCAACGCCACCCTCGGTTCGATTCGACCCGGGCCCCTCCAGGGACGTCTCCACATCCACCGAATAGATCAACACGATCGCCCCACGCTTGCGCGCGTCGTAGCTGCGCCTGGCGACCGTGTAGCGGGAGATGTCGTCGACACGAATGCCAAGCTGCGCGGCGATGGCCGCGGGCAACGCGGCTGCGTCATGGTCCAGTGGAAGCTTGATGTCAGTGAGACGAAGCATGCATGACATCCGGAAGGCCGGCCATTCTAGAACTTATCTTGAAATCCATGACCCGGGTTTCCTGCCTTTTCGGCCGCGAAAACGCGGGTTCGGCGGGCTTGAATGTCAGCAGCAGCGTCACTGCGAGACGCGCCGCTTCCTCGGCGCACACGAACGGGCCACGCCCTGCACGAAGTTTCGCTTCGGCGTACTGCCCCGGCAGTGCCTCCGTCGCGGGGATGGCCCGCAGAACCGGCGCGAGGGGATGCAAACGTCCGGCGGGCCGTCCACGCGATGAACACGGCACGCGCGCCAAGGTGCCACGGGTCCCTCACG
Organism: Luteimonas sp.; assembly: GCA_039919835.1. Classification (GTDB taxonomy): domain Bacteria; phylum Pseudomonadota; class Gammaproteobacteria; order Xanthomonadales; family Xanthomonadaceae; genus JALYOU01. Next base: position 2,261 of record JBDSEX010000271.1, on the reverse strand, counting down.
GAGCCATGCCATGTCCAGATTCGCCCCGCCCGCGACGCTTGCATTCACGCTGCTGGTATCCGCCTGCATGACCACCGCACCGCCCATGGGTGGCCCGATGCCACCGATGGAAGATCGCTGCAATGCCGAGCTCGCCAAGGCCGCGATCGGCAAGACAGCATCCGCGGAGGTGGTCGAGCAGGCGCGCATCGACGCGCGCGCGGACATCGTGCGCGTGTTGAGGCCTGGGCAGGTGGTCACCATGGAATTCCGTGCGGGTCGGTTGAACGTCGATGTGAACGACCGCAATGCGATCGTCGGATTGCGTTGTGGCTGATGCGCGATGTTCCAGCGCAGCTTGCTCGGGCAGCATCTTCATCGCAGGCATTGATGCTGGCGTGCCATTAACGCGCAGCAAACGCACCGGTCTGCAAGCAGACCGCCCTGTCGATGCCCGACTCGACGTTTCCGGAGCGCCCCATGATCCGCGATGCCCTGCACCGTATCGCCTTGCCCGTCGCCATCGCGCTGACGTTCTCGCTGGCCGCGTGTGAATCCACCTCCGGCACCGGCGTTTCCCAACCTGGGCCGCCGCCGGTCAACGATGCGCCCATTTCGCCGCCGGGTTCCGGGATATCAGCAGATGCGCCGCCTCCCTCCGTCGATCCCGCACCCATGCCGCCGCCGAGTTCCAGCGTCAGCCCACCGATGGCCGGAACGATGCACTGCGACGACAGCAAGGGCCAGAGCGCAGTCGGGCAAACGGCGACACAGGCCGTGGTCGACAAGGTCATCGCCGAGACCGGCTCGCGCGATGCACGCGTGATCAAACCCGGCCAAGCGGTGACGATGGACTACCGCGAGGACCGGGTGAACATCAACGTCGATGCGAACAACCTGATTGGTTCGGTCAAGTGCGGTTGAGCGGAAGGAGAGTGGCCATGATCCGCATTGCACTGCTCGCGATCGGCCTGTCGCTGGCCGCATGCACCCCGACAACGGAACCTGTCCCTGAACCGGCGACCACGGCAGCAATCAATCCACCTGTTGCGCCGGCGGCAGTCAATGGCATGCCCATCGATGCGCCCGCAACCGATACCGCCAATCCCAACGTCCCCGCACCTGAGCCCGCGCCCGCCAATGCGATGCAAGTAAAACAGGCCGACGCCGCGCCGGTGACGCAGCGCCCACTGGATCCGGCCAGCGGCGTGAGCCAGCCCGGGCCGCCATTGATCGACGATCCCGCGCCGACGCCGCCGCCAACGCAGTGACACCGTGGATTTCGCCCGGCATTCCCACGAAGGCGGGAGTGCGCAGGCCGAAGTCACAGCGAACAGTCGCGTAGCGTGTCCCGAAGGGCGGGCCAGCGCGTCATCGCGTGACTTTGCTGATGCTGCGCCGCGTGCTGGATTCCCGCCTTCGTGCGAATGACGCGCAACCAGCCCAAGGAAGCGCGCCTACACCCGATCGTCGATCCCTTCCACGCCTGCACGCCTGGCGCAGTGCGCGCAGCAATAGAAGATCCCGTCATGTTCGGCACCGTGTCCGATGACCTTGCACCCGCAATGTGCACACGCGGGCGCCAGCGCGTGGATGGCGCACTCGAAGCTGTCGAAGGTGCCTGACGTGTCCGCCATGGTGATGGTGAACGCCTTGTCGTAGTCGTTGCCGCAGACGTCGCATCTGGCCATGGCCCTACACCTTTGCACTGGAATGGAGACGCAGTGTGCGCAGCGCGGCTTTCAGGCACGGTGAAGGTGCGATTGCGCCTTGCGGGGTTCAGCCCATGCCTGCCACCCGTCAAACGGCAGCGCATGTCGCGCGTTGCGACGCATCTCCTGGAATCGACTGCGCGATGGCGCGAGTGCCCGATGTCGCGGGGGAAGCCTGTCTCGCGAGCCAGTCGTGTCGTTCGGTCGACATCCTTACTTCCTGCGTGCTTTCGATTTGCCGCGCGCAGCCTTCAGGTACTTCAGCGCGGCCTGCTCCCACTGCCGCTCGCCCTTCGCCCCCGCCGCAGCGCGCGCGAGGCTGCCGTCACGCCAGCCGGCCACCACCGCCGGATCGATGTACGACTTGCGGCACACCGCCGGCGTGTTGCCGAGTGCGTGCGCCACTTCCTTGATCACTGCGTTCTGCAGTCCGGCGAGGGCGCGTTCGCTGGGCGCGGAACCGTCGGCCTTGTACGGCAACGTGGTGGCGGCGAACGCGCGGAACGCCGCCAGCGTGCCGCCCCATGTGCGGAAATCCTTGGCGGTGAATGCTTCGCCCATCGTGGCGCG
>JBDSEX010000250.1:0-2668 GCA_039919835.1 Luteimonas sp. | reverse complement strand
GCGCGCGGGGGGGCATAGCGAGAATGATCTGTACATTGTGTTCCGCGACGGGGAGGGCTGGTCGGCGCCGAAGAACCTCGGCCCAGGAATCAACCGCCCCGGAACAGCAGGGGTGTTCACCCCTTTCGTGAGCAGCGATGGCAACACGCTGTACTACGCGGCGCGTTTCGTTGCCTATGACGCGTTGCCGGCGCAGGCCCTCAGCTACGGGGAGATGGTCGCCAGATTGCGCAGCCCGGGGAATGGGGCGGGGGATCTGTATTCCCAGCCGTGGGATGCAAACGGTTATCGGTGAAGCGCTACCCGTCTCCTTCGGGGAAAGGCGGCATCAGCGCAGGTTAGGCACCATCAACAACAACGCGGCTCCCACGGCGAGGCGATAGACCGCGAACGCGGTGAAGCGATGCGTCTGTATGTAGCGCAGCAGCCACTTCACCGCGATGAACGCGGTGATCGCCGAGGCGGCGAATGCGATCGCGAGTGCATGCCAGTCCTCGTGCATCGCTTCACCGTTGCGCATCACGCTGACCAGCTCGTAGCCGGTCGCGGCGAACATCGTTGGAATGCCGACCAGGAAGGCGAACTCGGTCGCGGCGGCGCGGTTGGTGGTGCCCGCAAGCAGGGCCACGAAGATGGTCGCCGCCGAACGCGAGGTGCCGGGGAAGACGCCGGCCACGACCTGTGCGATGCCGACCAGGAGGGCGGCCGTCCACGTGATCGCGCTGCGCTCGCCGAGTGTCCTGGCACGGCTGGCGGCGAAATATTCGGCCGCAAGCATCCACACGCCGCCGAGCACCAGCGCCCACGCGATCGGTGCGATCTCGGCCGACAACTCCCAGCCAAATGCCTTCATCAGCAATCCGCCGATCGCGGTCACGCCGAAGGCGGCGGCGAGCTTGTAGGCGTAATCACGCGGCGGTTGTCCGTAAACCTGCGTGTCCTGCGAGGAGGGTGCAACACGCTCCCCAACCAGGCCGTGTCCTTGAGGGGAAAGCAGAGGCTCGCGACCGCCAGGCTGGAGGAAACCCATCGCCAGCTGCCACAGCCGCCGCCGGTAGATCACCACCACCGCGAGGATCGCGCCGGCCTGGATGGCGATGTTGAACAGGTCGCTGCGATGCCCGAGCCAGCGTTCGGCGATCAGCAGGTGCCCGGTGCTGGAGATCGGCAGGAATTCGGTGATGCCTTCGATGATCCCGAGGAGGAGCGCGGCCAGCAGGTCGGTCATGGGTTGCGGGTTCTGGGTGGGGGATCGGGATTGTGTAACGGGAAGAGTCGATCGAAGGTCGAAGGTTGAAGTGAAACCAGCGGTTGTTTTGCTCGTCACGCCCGCGAAGGCGGGAGTCCAGTGACGTTGCCGTTGCTCACGCATCCGGTGAGCCCGGGCCCCTGAATTCCCACCTTGGCCGGATTGACGAGCGGTCGCACCGCCGATCGCGCCTGCATAGTCTAGTGATCAGTGCACACGATGCCGCTTCGGTCACTGGCTTGATTCCGTGTGAAGTAAGCGCGGCGTGGCGCGCGGACCCTGGACGCGTGACAGATTGGAATCGTTCGTCAGCAGGATGGCCCACAGGAGCACACCGCACCCATTTGGTGCGTCCTTGCCGCCTGGTGCACCATAGTGGTGTTCATCCGCCCCGACCTTCAAAAACTTCAAAACAAATTCAATAACTTACAGGTGAGCAGACTTGGCACGCCTCCTGCTAACCATCAGCAACCCATCGCCGAGAACCCGCCATGTCCCTAGCCCACGTCGAAAAACTCATCAAGGACCACAAGGTCGAGTTCGTCGACCTGCGCTTCACCGACATGCGTGGCGTGCAGCACCACGTCAGCTTTCCGAAATCCATCGTCGAGGCGTCGCTGTTCGAGGACGGCAAGATGTTCGACGGCTCGTCGATCAGCGGCTGGAAAGGCATCAACGAGTCGGACATGGTCCTGCTGCCGGATCCGTCCACCGCGTTCCTCGATCCATTCACCGCCGATCCGACCCTGGTGCTGACCTGCGACATCCTCGACCCGGCGACGATGCAGGCCTACTCGCGCGATCCGCGCGGCGTCGCCAAGCGCGCCGAGGCGTTCCTGAAATCCAGCGGCATCGCCGAGCAGGCGTTTTTCGGCCCGGAACCGGAATTCTTCATCTTCGATTCGGTGCGCTATTCCAACGAGATGGGCCACACCTTCTTCCACGTCGATTCGGAGGAAGCCCACTGGAATTCCGGCAAGGACTACGAAGGCGGCAACAGCGGCTACCGTCCTGGCATCAAGGGCGGTTATTTCCCCGTCGCACCGCTGGATTCGCTGCACGACATGCGCGCCGAGATGTGCAAGACGCTCGAATCCGTCGGCATCGAGGTAGAAGTGCACCACCACGAAGTCGCCAACGCCGGCCAATGCGAGATCGGCACCAAGTTCAATTCGCTGGTCAAGAAGGCCGACGAGCTGGCGACGATGAAGTACATCATCAAGAACGTCGCCTTCCGCAACGGCAAGACCGCGACGTTCATGCCCAAGCCCATCGTCGGCGACAACGGCAGCGGCATGCACGTGCACCAGTCGCTGGCCAAGGGCGGCGTCAACCTGTTCACCGGCGATGGCTACGGCGGTTTGTCGCAGATGGCGTTGTGGTACATCGGCGGCATCTTCAAGCACGCGCGCGCAATCA
>JBDSEX010000220.1:0-3488 GCA_039919835.1 Luteimonas sp. | reverse complement strand
CGAACTCGATCTTGTCCTCGAACTCCTTGTGCGCGATCAAGGCTTCGTCGCGCGCGGCCTTGCTGCCGGTTTGCGCCGAGATCACGTCGGCCTTGTCGACGAGCCTGCCGCCATCGGCCACCGCCTGCCCCAACTGCTGCTGCGCTTCCTGGCTCCGGCGGTATTCGAGCTGCTGGCGCAGCAGGGCGAACTGCGCGTCCATTGCCTCGAAATTGCGCTGGTCGAGGAACTCCATCTGTCCAACGATCGCGCGCAGGAACGCCTGCGCGTTCTCGCTGGGGACGCGCACGACCAGCTCGCCGCGGACGGCGTACTCGCTGAGTTCGAGCCGCCGGCCGTTCCCGGCGGGGCGCGTCTGGCTGGCCAGCGTCTCCGTGCCGATGTGGTTCTTGACCACGAACCCGCCCTGCGCCGCGACCACATCCTCGATCGCCAGCGCCGACTTGTACACGTCGCGTACGCGAAATTCAGCCTGCGCGGTGCGGATGAACTTGCGTTGCGCGTCGGTGTAGGTGGCCGCGCTGGAGGCGACCTGGTCGGCGCTGGGGCGCGTGCTGGTACCGATTTCCGGCGCGGCCTTGGCGGCGCTGACGGCTGTAGGCGCGCGCATGCCACCGTCGGCGCTTTCGGTTTCGGCGACATCGGCTTGCGCCGAGGCTTCGGAACTCGATGGCGGCTGCTGGCTGCACGCAGACACCAGCAGCAGCAACAGCAACAGCAGGATCAGACGCGAACGATTCGTGGACTTCATGGTGGCGTCCTGTCAAAGAAGGGTAGAAGGCGGCGGAATCGCCGTCTGGCTCTTATACGAACGATGCGATGCAACGGGGTCAAGGCGTAGACGGATCTTGACCGGCGTGTATGCGGCCTGGAGAAGTGTTTGGAACGACCTCAAATACAGGCGTGACTTTTTTGCCCGTCGTTCCCGCGCAAGCGGGAATCCAAGGACGAGCCGACAAGCGGCACGTCGAGGCCTGGTTTACCGCTCGAGAATCGCGACCACGCCCATCCCACCCGCCGTGCAGATGGAAATCAGGCAGCGCCCGCTGCCACGCTGCTGCAGGGCTTTGGCGGCACTGGCGACGATGAGCGCGCCGGTGGCCGCACACGGGTGTCCGGTGGCCAGCGACGAACCGTTGGGGTTGATCTTGCCCGGATCGATGCGTCCCAGCGGCGTGTCCAGGCCAAGGCGCGCCCTGCAGTAATCCTCGCTTTCCCACGCACGCAGCGTGCACAGCACCTGCGCGGCGAAGGCCTCGTGGATCTCGTAGAGGTCGAAATCCTGCAAAGTCAAAGCGTTGCGCTTGAGCATCTCCGCCACGGCGATGGTCGGCGCCATCAGCAGGCCTTCGCCGTGAACGAAATCCACTGCCGCGACCTGCGCATCGCGCAGATGACACATCGGCTCGTGCCCATGCGTGCGCGCCCACTCGTCCGATGCGAGCAAACACGCCGCCGCACCATCGGTCAGCGGCGTGGAATTGCCCGCGGTCAGCGTGCCGCGGCCCGAGGTCTTGTCGAAGGCGGGTTTCAGCGTCGCGAGTTTCTCCAGCGAAGAATCCGCGCGCAGGATGTTGTCGCGTGACACGCCGCGGAATCTCACCACCAGGTCGTCGAAGAATCCGCGCTCGTAGGCGGCGGCGAGGTTGTGGTGCGATGCGACCGCCAGCTCGTCCTGCGAATCGCGCGCGATCGCCCATTGCTTGGCCATGTCCTCGCAATGCTCGCCCATCGACTTGCCGGTGCGCGGCTCGCTGACGCCGGGAAAATCAGGCTTGAGTTCTCGGAAGTTGAAGCCCTTGAGCGCCCGCAGTTTGTCCTTCGGCGTCTTCGCCATCGCCATCGCCAGCAGGCGGCGGCGGAAGGTCTTGCCGTACACGATCGGCACGTCCGACGTCGTATCGCTGCCGCCACCGATGCCCGATTCGATCTGCCCGACGGCGATCTTGTTGCCGATCGCCACGATGCTGTCGAGCGACGTGCCGCAGGCCCGTTGCAGCGTGATGCCTGGCGTCAGTGGCGACAGGCCCGAAGACAACGCCGCCTCGCGACCCAGGTTCCAGTCGCTGCTGTGCTTGATTACCGCGCCCATCGCCACTTCGCCCAGCTGCTGTCCGTGCAGGCCGAATTTCTCGACCAGCGCGCCGAGCGTGCGCACCGACATCCCAAGGTTGCCGACATCGGCATACGCGGTGTTCTGCCGGCAGAAGGGAATGCGGACGCCGCCAAGCACGGCGACGGGACGGCCTTGCAACATCGTGACACCTCGCAATGCACGGCCCGCCATTCGTGGAGGGCATAATGCAGCGCAGTCTAGCGCCGCAACTGCGCGCGACCAACCCCGACGCTTCGATCGAGCACGATGGCACGCTTGTCCGACCCGCATTTTTTCGGTGTGATGGCGCTGGAATGCGCGCACGACGCGCGCGCCGTGCGCGATGCGCTGCAGCAGGCCGATGCGGCCACGCTCGCGGACCTGCTTGGGCGCGATCTCGCGACGCTGGTGCCGGCGGCACGTGACCTGGACCTGGCCGTGGCCGCGGTGCACTTCGATCCCGCCGAAGTGTTGCGGGCCGACTGGCCGCTGCACGCGCGCTTGAACGACCTGCGCCTGCGCGCGCCGCAACACGCACACGGTCCGCGCGTGATCGCAGTGGGCGCCGATGCCAATGGCGACGCGCCGGAGATGTTCCGCGCCGATCCGGAGATGCGCGAGGGCGCGCTGCGCGTCGTGCCGTTCGTGCTGGGCGGAGACGCTGACATCGTCGCCAATGTCAGCCAGGCGTTCGAAGACAACCTGCTCGACCTCGGCATGGCCAAGGCAGACACCGCCCTGCATGCACAGGATGCCTTCGGCGCAAAGATCGAACATGCGCGATACCTGACCGTGTACGACCTTGCAGCGATGACGGGATTGCAGTATCGCAACCAGGGACTTGAGCGCACCTGGGAGTTGCTAGAGACAGTGATGCTGACACCCGACGTCGAAGCATGGATCGATGCGCTGCCGGAACCGTTGGTGCGCTACGCCGGTCGCGAGGTGCGCATGGCACTGTTCACGCCGAACGCGTGGCGCGCGCGTTACGCCTCAGAACGTTTGGGGGACGACACTGCGAGGCTTGAGCGGGGTTACGACTATTTCGAAGCCCGGCAGCGGCAAGTTGCGTCGGTGTTGCAGGCGCACGGGGTGACGGTGGTGTTCGTGCATTGCGATGATGCGGCGCATGCCCGAAGTGTTTTGCAGCTTTCTTAGCAGCTGCGTCAGCCACGATTTCTTAGCATTGGCACCGCATTTTATGCTGTCGCGCATGCAGCCTTCGCCTTTGCACGCCTTTGCACGCCTTTGCACGCCTTTGCACGCCGCCACCGGTCACTTTCCGCGGGAGCCGAGGGAGCGTTCGATGTTGGTGAACTCGGCACTACGTCGCAATGAAAGGGCAAAAGGCTTCCGCCTTGCGGCGGGTGACTTTCTTTGCTGGCACAAAGAA
>JBDSEX010000202.1:0-3492 GCA_039919835.1 Luteimonas sp. | reverse complement strand
CGATGCTCGTCGTCGTCTGCCTGTTCAGCGGGCTGGTCAAAGCGCCGACCCTGGCGGGGCGCAAGCTGCTTGACGAGATCGAAGGCCTGAAGCTGTATCTCAGCGTCGCGGAACGCGAGGAACTTGCGCGGATGTCCGGGCCGGATCGCCCGCCACACCTTGACGCCGCGCGCTACGAGCAACTGTTGCCGTACGCGGTCGCGCTTGAGGTGGAAGATGCGTGGACCGAGAAGTTCACGCTCGCCGTGGGCGCCGCGGCCGCAGCCGCGGCCACCAGCGCAATGTCCTGGTATCAGGGCGGTAGCTTCCACAACGCCAGCGGATTGTCCAACGCCGTCGGTAGTGCATTGGGATCGCAGATCGCGTCGTCGTCCACCCCGCCGGGAAGCTCCTCTGGCTCGGGCGGTGGCGGTTCGTCCGGCGGTGGTGGCGGCGGCGGCGGTGGCGGTGGTCGTTAAAGACGGTGAGTGGAGTCCAATCATAGATCGACGCAAGCGTCGCGCCGTCTAATCGGTTCCGCGACCCGACAGGTCCGCGCTGTCGTACTCCGCAAGTGGACTGTCGGCAGGACATTTTTCGTCGGGGAAATCAAACTTTGGGCGAAGCGCGAGTCCGCATGCGCTGATCACTTCCAGCGCCTTGCGCGGCCTGGCGCACTGCTGGTCGTAAGCACGCACGAAATCATCCTTGCGGCGCACGAAATCCTCACCGCAGCGGCGCGTGAGCTTGATGCGTTCGAGATCATCCTGCGCAGCGTTGGCGCCATCCAGGCCGTACTCCTTGAGCTCGGCCGCGGACAAAAGGCGCAGCTTGCGGTTGGGCACGGTCATCATCAGGTCGGCCACCGCGACGGACGCGCCGTTGCGCTCCAGGTACTGTTTCATCTGCGCATGCACGTCCCGCAGCTCGTGGCTGAGCTCCGCGCGCGAGGTCGCGGTGGATTCGATGCGCACCATGCGGTGGATGCCGATCTTGCCGGCAATCATGCGCATGTCGCCGGCCGCCAGGATCAACACGCAGGCGCTGTGGCAGATCGCGTCACCACGGATGCGGATGGTCCATCGCGACTCGGCGATGATATCGCCCGCCTTCATCGCATCCTCGATGCGCCCGCCACTGGAGTCGATGTCGAGGATGCGGTTGCGGATGTCCATTCGGTTGGCGACATTGGCGACACGTTCCATCAATGCTGTGAAATCGGCGCCGATCTCGCCGTGGTAGCGCAGGCGCAACACGCCCTTGGCCTGGCACGCGGTCAATGCGTCCACCACGCTGAAGAATTCCAGATCGACCAGCGCGACGTCATCGTCGACTATCGCGTCATCGGCATCGCAGCTGACCAGGACCGCACCCGATGTCAGCGTCGCAGCCGGCCAGTTGGTGCCGCTGTCCACGCCGGTCTGCACCGGCGACGCATCGACCACCGGCGCGGCGCTGATGGCCCCGCCCTGCTGCGCGCTGGTGGCAGGTTCGATGTCGACGGTTGCACCGACCGTCTCGCTGGAGGGTGCGGCTTTTCCGCACGCCAGCAACACGGCACACACCAGAAGCGCACAGGCAAGTTTGTACTTCCGTCGTAGCAACATCGCTCAAAAAACCTGCAAGCCTGCCCAAGCGGCATCCAGTCTACTGGCCGCGCATCGGCGCGAACCGAATGCGCGATGAACCCGGCTCGTGCATCACCAGTCGGTGGGGCGGTAATCCTTGAGGAACTGGCCCCACACATGCTCCCCGGAATTGATGCCGTGAATGATCGGATCGACGATGCGGGCCGCGCCATCGACGATATCCAGCGGCGGATGGAAGCGTTCCTCGATGGTCTTGCGTGCAGCGATTTCAACCGGATCCTCGTCCGTCACCCAGCCGGTGTCGACGCTGTTCATGTGGATGCCGTCGCCGTGGTAGTCGGCGGCCGAGGTGCGCGTCATCATGTTGAGGGCGGCCTTGGCCATGTTGGTGTGCGGGTGCCGCGTGGTCTTGAAGTTGCGGTAGAACTGGCCTTCGACGGCGGACACGTTGACGATGTGCCTGTCGCGGCCAAGCCCGGTACCATCCGGCGTGCGCAGCATCAGCGGCTTCAGGCGCGCATTGATGATGAAAGGCGCGATCGCGTTGACCAGTTGAACTTCGAGCAGTTCCACCGAAGGCACTTCATGCATCAGCAGGCGCCACGAGTTGCGGCCGCGCAGGTCGACCTGTTGAAGGTCCTGGTCGAGTTGGCCGACGGGGAACAGATGCTTTTGCCCAAGCAATTCCTCCGCGAGCAGCGGCACCTGCGACAGCTCCGCGGCGCGCGTGAAGCCGGTGGCATCGGCGAGATGTCGGGCGGATGGCATGCGGGTCGTGGCCGCATTGGACCCGTGCTGCCTGCTGTCCGCCGACATGTTGTCCGGTAGCAGGCTGTAACCACGCAGCCCTTCATACGTGCCGAGCAGCTTGCGCACTGACTCCGGCGCGTCGAGCAGCGCCGCGGTTTCGCTGGCGATCATGTGCGCATAAAACTCGGGCGGGCGACGGACGGTCTGGCAGGCGTTGTTGATGATGAAGTCGAGCCGGTCGTGCGTCGCCAGCAACTCCGTGCAGAACGCCTCGACGCTGGGTGTGTGGCGCAGGTCAAGCCCGAAAATTTCCAGGCGACCGGACCATTCCCCGAAATCCGGCTCCTGCGCGTAACGCGCCGCGGAATCGCGTGGAAACCGCGTGGTCACGATCAATCGTGCACCGGCGCGCAACAACTTCAACCCGGCCTGGTAACCGATCTTGACGCGTCCGCCGGTCAGCAGCGCCGTGCGTCCGCTGAGGTCGGCGAGCTCGGTGCGCTTGCGGAAATTGAACTCGGCGCACTCCGGACATAACTGGTCGTAGAAATGATGGATCACCGAATATTTCTGCTTGCAGACATAGCAATGCTGCGGCTCGACCGATTCGCCGCGTCCGCGATCACCAGGTTCGCCAGCGGCGATGTCGCGAGGCTCGAATTGCCGCGGCGGGAAATAATTCGGCGTGGTGAACACCGGCTTGCGGCGCAGCGTGCGGATGCCGGTGGCATCGAGCACCGCATCGTCGCGCTGGTTGCGCATGTCGTTGCGCTCGCGCAATGCGGCCTTGCGCAATTGCCGGCGCTCGGTGCGGTCGGGATTGGCGACGCGATCCATGGCTTGGCGCAGGCGCTTGCGGTCTTCCTCGGGAAGCAGGTCGAGCACGCTGCGGTCAGCGGCGACTGATTCAAGCAACGCGGTCGCGTCGCGCAGGCGCGCGTGAAGATCTGCGTCGCTGTCGTCCGCCTGCGGCGTGGTGGCGGTGGGCTTTGTCGTCAAGAAACGTAGTCCGGATCGATGCGCGAACGGGGGTGGTTCGAAGCAGCCTGTACGGCTGTGAGCCCGCATTCTCCCCGGTAAACGCCGCGGCGGATAGTTTGGGGCCGCAACGGCACCCAGCGGCGTTCGCGGCAATGCAATCGGATTGCAGCGAAGTGTCTGCACATCAAAACGC
>JBDSEX010000181.1:0-2886 GCA_039919835.1 Luteimonas sp. | reverse complement strand
AACCCTCTGCAAAAGAAGCAGCGTCAACTGCGCACGGGCCTCACGCCACTGCCGATTCCGCCCAGCGCTCATGCAGTCCGCACTCGCGCTTGAGGCCCGAGAAACGCGTCTCCTCCTCACGCATCCCAGCCTGCCATTGGCGGGTGCTGTGCACGTCCCCGATCGACACATACCCCGCTTCGCGCAACGGGTGGTAGGGCAGGGAGTGCTGTTGAAGGTAGCGGTCGACGTCACCGTCGCTCCAGTCGGCGAGCGGATGCAGTTTCCACAGGCCGTCGCGCAGTTCGAGGAAGTCGAGGTTGGCGCGGCTTTGCGACTGGCTGCGGCGCAGGCCGGCGATCCAGCTGCGAACGCCGAGGTCGTTGAGCGCGCGCTGCATCGGTTCGATCTTGCGCAGGCGGTTGTAGCGGGCGATGCCGTCGATGCCGGCTTCCCATAACTTGCCGAAGCGCGCCTCCATCCAGGCGATGCCGATCTGCGGGCGGTACACCTTGAGGTTGAGCGACAGGCGCTCGGTCATTTCATCGACGAAGCGGTAAGTGTCGGGGAACAGGTAACCGGTGTCGATCAGGATCACCGGGATGTCGGGCCGCTGTTGCGTGACCAGATGCAGCGACACCGACGCCTGCGCGCCGAAGCTCGACGACAGCGCGTGTCCACCCGCGAGTGTTTCGAGGCCCCACGCGATGCGCTGCCGTGCTGTCTGCGTGGCAAGCCAGTGATTGAGGTCGGCCAGCGCGCGCGGAGACTCTGCGGCGCTGACGGGGTCGGGGGGTGTCATGGGTTTGCCTTTTTCGATTGTGCGGTGCGTGATCTCGAAAGAAATTGCATCTCACCTGCGGTAAGCCTGGACTGCGAACCCCGAAGGCGGGAGCGAACATTGCGAAGCGATGGGCCGAAGAGCCTCTCCCCGAATTTTTGTCGGCGGGCGCAGCAGGAAATCCAGCGACCAAATTGACGACTGCAAGGTCATTGGACTCCCGCCTTCGCGGGAAAGACGGCTACGGGAGTCGTTGTTGCCAAGGGTTGTCGCAGTGCGATAGGAATGTGTTTCGGGATTCGCACCACTTCGCTTCGGACCAGGAAATCGCCGAAGTGTTCGTCGGCGCTGCGCTCGCCGGCATAGCGCGCGAACAGGACGTCGAGTGCGGCAAGGATCGCGCTTTCGTCGATGTTTTCCCGATACTGGGTGTTGAGTCGCTGGCCGCGGTGGTCTGCGCCCAGCATCAGGTTGTAGCGGCCTGGCGCCTTGCCGACGAGTGCGATCTCGCCGAGATACGGACGCGAGCATCCGTTCGGGCAGCCGCTGATGCGAAGGTTGATCGGTGCGCCGGCGATGCCGTGCGCGGCAAGCAGTGTTTCTATTTCCCCGACCAGATGCGGCAAGTAACGCTCGGCTTCGGCCATCGCCAGGCCGCAGGTCGGAAGCGCAACGCAGGCGAGCGCGTTGAGCCGCACCGGTGAAGCGTGACGATACCCGTCCAGTCCGAATCGCGTGACCAGCGCATCGATGCCCGCGCGTTGCGCAGCCGGTATGCCGGCGATCACCAGGTTCTGGTTGGGCGTCAGGCGGAAGTGCGCATCGCCGTGCACTTCTCCAGGGCTTGGCGGATCGCCACCAGTCGCCAGCGTGTCCGATGCAAGCACACGCGCGATTTCGCGCAGGCCGCTGAGATGGCGCACGTCAACGCCATCCGCTCCCGACGCATCGACAATGCGGCCGGCGGGAATACGCAGGGTGAGATGCCAGCGTCCGTCGTGTCCCTCGACCCAACCGAAGCGGTCACCGTTGTGCACGAAATCGAACGGGCGGGCCGGCGCGAGAGCGAACCCGGCGCGGCTTTCGACCTGCAGCCTGAACCAGTCGAGGCCGTAATCGTCGATCGTGTACTTGAGCCGCGCGCGCTTGCGCACGCTGCGATTGCCGTGGTCGCGCTGCACGGTCACAACGGCAGTGGCGAAGGCAATGACCTGGTCCGGCGTCACGAAGCCAATCACGTTGCCCAGCCGCGGATACGTTTCCGCATCGCCATGCGTTGCGCCCATGCCGCCGCCGATGCTGACGTTGTAGCCAAGCAATGCCGCCTCTTTCGCTGCGGATGTGCCGATGATCGCGATGAAGCCGAGGTCCTGCGCGAACACGTCGACATCGTTGTACGGTGGGATGGCGAAGCCGATCTTGAACTTGCGCGGCAGGTAGGTGTCGCCGTATACCGGCTCGCTTTCAAAACCGCTGTCGACGACCTTTTTGGCGTCCAGCCAGATTTCGTAATAGGCGCGGGTGTTCGGCAGCAGGTGTTCCGACAGTGCGGCGGCTTGCGCGAAGACTTCGGCATGCGCCTGCGACTGCAGGGGATTGGCGGCGACGGCGACGTTGCGGTTGACGTCGCCGCACGCCGCCAGCGTATCGACCATTGCGGCATTGATCGCCTGCATGGTGGCCTTGAGCTCGCCCTTGATGACGCCGTGGAACTGGAACGCCTGCCGCGTGGTGATGCGCAGGCCGCGTTCCGCGAACGTGGTCGCGACGCTATCGAGTTTCAGCCATTGCGCCGGCGTGATCACGCCCCCCGGCGTGCGCGTGCGGATCATGAAGCTGTAGGCTGGCTCGAGCTTCTGCAGGCGGCGTTCCTCGCGGATGTCGCGGTCGTCCTGCTGGTAGCTGCCGTGGTACTTGATCAGCGTCTGGTCGCTCTCGCGCAGCGCGCCGGTGACCGGATCGGCCAGGCTCGCGAGCAGCTCGCCGCGCAGGCCGTCGCTGCCGCGCTTGATGTCCTCGACGCAGTGCGTGCTCATCAGTAGACGTCCCGGGCGTAGCGGCCCTGTTGCTGCAACTGCGTGAGGTACTCCCCGGCGGCGGCGTCGTCGCGGCCGCCATGCGTCGCG
>JBDSEX010000169.1:0-2815 GCA_039919835.1 Luteimonas sp. | reverse complement strand
TTCGACGCCGGCTATCGCCTGCATGCCGAAGACCTCGACCTGTGCCGTCGCGCGCGCGAGGCTGGCGCGGTCGTCGCCGTCGCCAACGATGTCGAGGTGGTGCACGTGCGCGGCGTCTCAAGCCGCGAACGTCCGGTGTTCGTCGAATGGCACAAACACCGCGGCCTGGCGCGTTACTTCCGCAAGTTCGAGGCGTCGCGGCGCCGGTGGCCGACACGGCTGCTGGTGCTCGCCGCGATCTGGCTGCGCTTCCCGATCGCCGCCATGCGCGCGGTATCCAATCCGTCAGCTTGATGCCGCTTTTTTCCAGGGTTGCTTGGACACTCAACGATAACGATTGATCTCGTCGCGCAGCGACCTCGCCGCATGCGCCGCAGCGTTGGCGTAATCCCCGCCGAACGAGGCAGACAGGATCGCGCGGGAGGCGCTGACGATCAGCCCCGTTCCGTCGGTTGTCTGGCCATGGCGGAGCACCGCCCCGATATCGCCGCCCTGAGCGCCAATGCCCGGGATCAACAGTGGCATGTCGCCGACGATGGCGCGGACTTCCTTCAACTCTTCGGGATACGTGGCGCCGACGACCAGCGCGCAATTGCCGTGGGTGTTCCAGTCGCGCGCGACCGTTTCCGCGACGTGCTGGTAGAGCGGCCTGTGGCTGCCGTCCGCGCCACGCACCTCCACGTCCTGGAAATCACGCGAACCGGCGTTCGACGTGTGGCACAGGATCACCACGCCCTTGCCGGTGCGATCGAGGAATGGCTGCACCGAGTCGCGGCCGAGGTATGGATTCACGGTGACGGCGTCGGCTGCATGACGATCGAAGGCTTCGGCGGCGTAGTGCTGCGCCGTACTTCCGATGTCGCCGCGCTTGGCATCGAGGATCACCGGGATGCCGGGGTATCGCGTGTGGATGTGCGCAATCAGGCGCTGCAACGCCTCTTCGGCAGCATGCGCGGCAAAGTGGGCGATCTGCGGTTTGAAGCAGCAGGCGTATTCAGCGGTCGCGTCGGCGATGTCGCGGCAGAATGCGAAGATCGCATCGGGATGATCGGAAAATATCGCCGGGAACTTCGACGGTTCCGGGTCGATCCCGACACAGACCAGCGTGTTCGCATCGGACCAGCGATTCCGCAATGCTTCGATGAAGTTCATGTCGATGCTGGTGCGCTCTTGTTGTGGCTCGTCATTCCCGCCAGGGCGGGAAACCAGTGACCTTGGTTACGGCCTGCAAGGTACCAAGAAAGCAATGTGCTGCCCTGCTCGCGACTCCCTCGAAAGCGCGAAACTGGCATTGCGGGCTAAACCCGATTCAAACGTCGCTGCAGGATTCGATGCGCTCGCCGCAGCAAGGTGCGCACGCGTGAATGTTCGCTCCGGCCCGGGCGGGCGCAGTCCCCTCTGTATGGGACTGGCGGGTTGGCACGGGCGCGCGCAACGCGAGCGCGCCATTCCGTCACTTCAGGCGTCCATCCTTGAGGCGATAGCTGCGCGGCGCCAGCACCTTGCCGGGATCGCCGGACACCCGGATGACGCCCTTGCCGACCTGCACGACATCGCCGAAGCCGACCATCGACGTGCCCAGCTGCACGGTACCCGCGAAATGCGGGCGGCGCCCGTGCAGGGTGAATACATCGATGACCGACGCGGAATAGTTGCCTGCATCGCAGTTGACCCAGGGGTAATGGATCAAGCCCTCGGCGCGGCCGTCGCCATCGATGTCAGCCAGCATCACCCGGCTGCTCTCGGTTTCGACGCAGGTGCCGAATTGGTCACCGCCGGCACGTGCGCGCATTTCGCGGGCCTTGAGGTAATGCGTGGCGAATTTGCTGAAATACGCGTCCGGCGCTTTCGCGTGCGCCTGCATGTAGCTCTTCGCCGATCCCGTGAACGCGACAAACCGGTCGTCGTCCTGCGCATGCGCAGCGGCCGGGAGCAGAGCCAATAGCACAGGTGCCGCAAGCCACGTTTTCATTGCACGGTCCTGATCGCGGGAGATGTCATTTAAGCGCCTTGAACCTTAACCGGTGCGGCTGAGCGCCTTCCTCGCCCAGGCGCCGCTTCTTGTCTTCCTCGTACTCGCGGTAGTTGCCCTGGAAGAACTCCACGTGCGACTCGCCTTCGAAAGACAGGATGTGCGTGGCGATGCGGTCCAGGAACCAGCGGTCATGCGAGATCACGAACACGTTTCCTGGGAATTCCAGGATCGCGTCCTCCAGTGCACGCAGGGTTTCGATATCCAGGTCGTTCGATGGCTCGTCGAGCAGCAGCACGTTGCCGCCCTGGAGCAGCGTCTTTGCAAGATGCAGCCGGCCGCGCTCGCCGCCCGACAGCGTGCCGACAAGTTTCTGCTGGTCTTGCCCCTTGAAATTGAAGCGGCCGAGGTACGCGCGTGACTGGATCTCGATGCCGTTGATGTTGAGGATGTCGAGGCCGCCGCTGACTTCCTGGAACACGTTGTGGTCGCCGGCCAGCGCATCGCGGCTCTGGTCGACATAGGCGAGCTTCACCGTCTGGCCCATGACGATCTCGCCGGAGTCGGGTTTTTCCTGGCCGGTGATCATCTTGAACAGCGTCGACTTGCCGGCGCCGTTGGGGCCGATGATGCCGACGATGGCACCTCCCGGGACGATCAGGCTGAGGTCGTCGATCAACAGGCGATCACCGAATGACTTCGACACGCCCTTGAACTCGACCACCGCGTTGCCGAGGCGCTCGCCCGGCGGGATGAAGATCTCGTTGGTCTCGTTGCGCTTCTGGTAGTCGACCGCCTGCAACTCTTCCATGCGTGCCAGGCGTGCCTTGCCCTTGCTGCGGC
>JBDSEX010000126.1:0-4676 GCA_039919835.1 Luteimonas sp. | reverse complement strand
CGGGAATCTTCACCGACAGGATTTTTTCTTCCTCGACGCGCCCGTTGCCATGGCAGCTCTTGCACGGGTTGCGGATCACCTGTCCACGGCCGCCGCAATGCGGGCACGGTTGCTGCATCGAGAAGATACCGCGCTGCATGCGCACCTGGCCGCGCCCCTGGCAGGTGCCGCAGCTTTCCAGCTTGCCATCCTCGGAACCCGAGCCCTTGCACGGCTCGCAGGCTGCCAAGGTCGGGATATCGATCCGTTTTTCCAGTCCGCCAACTGCCTCCTCGAGATCGAGCTCCATCACGTAACCGATGTCAGCGCCGCGCCGCGCACCGCGTCCTGCGCCGCCACCGAAAATGTTGCCGAAGATGTCACCGAAGATGTCGCCAACATCGTGGAAACCCGGTCCACCCGCACCACCACCCGTCCCATGCTCGAACGCGGCATGCCCGTGCTGGTCGTACATCCGCCGCTTGCCGGCGTCGGACAGCACCTCATAGGCCTGCTTGCATTCCTTGAAGGCGGCTTCCGCTTCCTTGTTGTCGGGGTTGCGGTCCGGATGGTGTTTCATCGCGGAACGCTGGTAGGCCTTCTTCAGTTCTGCATCGGTCGCCGTGCGAGCGACGCCGAGGACTTCGTAGTAATCGCGTTTGCTCATGGAAGCTCGATAACGGGTCAACGTGAGCCGTGAAAAGGAAGACCATCGCCGGACAATGCCCGGTTCCAGCTCTCCTGTTGCGGCTTATCAAAAAAAGCGGCGCCCCCAAGGACGCCGCGCGCGGTTCATGACTTGTTGCTGTCTTCGTCGTTGACTTCGGTGAACTCGGCGTCGACGACGTCCTCGTTCTTGGGCGTGCCGCCATCGCCCGCACCCATCTCAGGGCCGGACTGCTGCGCCGCAGCCGCGGCCGCGTACAGGGATTGCGCGACTTCTTCCAGCACCTTCGATTTCGCTTCGATCTGTGCCTTGTCGTCGCCCTTCATCGCGGTTTCCAGGTCGGACAACGCGGCCTCGGCCTTGCCGATGGCTTCGCCGCCGATCTTCTCGCCGTGTTCGGCGATGGCGCTCCGGGTGGAGTGGATCAACGCGTCGGCCTGGTTGCGCGCGGTGACGAGCTCATGGAACTTCTTGTCTTCCTCGCGATGCGTCTCGGCATCGGCCACCATCTGCTGGATCTCGGCGTCGGACAATCCGGACCCGGCCTTGATCTCGACCTTCTGCTCCTTGCCGTTCTTCTTGTCCTTGGCCGAGACGTGCAGGATGCCGTTGGCGTCGATGTCGAAGGACACCTCGACCTGAGGCATGCCGCGTGGCGCGGAGTCGATGCCGGTGAGGTCGAACTTGGCCAGCGACTTGTTGTAGCGGGCCTGTTCGCGCTCGCCCTGCAGCACGTGCACGGTCACGGCGGACTGGTTGTCCTCGGCTGTCGAGAAGGTCTGCGAGGCCTTGGTCGGCACCGTGGTGTTCTTCTCGATGATCTTGGTGAACACGCCACCCAGGGTCTCGATGCCCAGCGACAGCGGAGTCACGTCGAGCAGCAGCACGTCCTTGACGTCGCCCGCGAGAACGCCGCCCTGGATCGCCGCGCCTACTGCAACGGCTTCATCCGGATTGACGTCCTTGCGCGGCTCTTTACCAAAGAACTCGGCGACCGCCTGCCCGACCTTGGGCATGCGGGTCTGGCCGCCGACCAGGATGACTTCAGCGATATCCGACCCGCGCAGGCCGGCGTCGTTCAGTGCGATGCGGCAAGGTTCGATCGTCTTCTTGACGAGGTCGTCGACCAGCGACTCAAGCTTCGCACGGGTCAATTTGATCGCCAGGTGCTTCGGGCCTGCGGCGTCTGCAGTGACGTAGGGAAGGTTGACTTCGGTCTGCTGCGCCGTCGAGAGCTCGATCTTGGCGCGCTCGGCGGCATCCTTGAGGCGCTGCAGCGCGAGCGGATCCTTGCGCAGGTCGATGCCCTGCTCCTTGTTGAACTCGTCCACCAGATAGTCGATGACGCGCTTGTCGAAATCTTCGCCACCGAGGAAGGTGTCGCCGTTGGTGGCCAGAACCTCGAACTGCTTCTCGCCATCGACATCGGCGATCTCGATGATCGAGACGTCGAAGGTACCGCCGCCGAGGTCGTACACGGCGATCTTGCGGTCGCCGCCGGCCTTGTCGAGGCCATACGCGAGCGCGGCCGCGGTCGGCTCGTTGATGATGCGCTTGACGTCGAGGCCGGCGATCTTGCCGGCATCCTTGGTGGCCTGCCGCTGCGAATCGTTGAAGTACGCCGGAACGGTGATGACGGCCTCGGTGACGGTTTCGCCGAGATAGGCTTCAGCCGTCTTCTTCATCTTTTCGAGGATGCGCGCGGACACTTCCTGCGCCGACAGCTTCTTGCCGTCATTGGTCGCGACCCATGCGTCGCCGTTGTCGTGTTCGACAATGGCGTACGGCACCAGGTCGAGGTCTTTCTTGACCTCGGCATCGGCGAACTTGCGGCCGATCAGGCGCTTGACCGCGTAGAACGTGTTCTTGGGGTTGGTGACGGCCTGGCGCTTGGCCGAGGCGCCGACCAGCACTTCGCCGTCCTTGGTGTAGGCGACGACGGACGGCGTGGTGCGATCGCCCTCCGCGTTCTCGATGACGCGGGCCTTGCCGCCTTCCATGATCGCCACGCACGAATTGGTCGTGCCGAGATCGATGCCGATGATCTTGCCCATGTGTTTGCTCCCTCTCGAAATCTTGTTGGTTGGCGGACGACCCGCCGATGCCGGTGATCTGGGGCCGATGCAGGTCAGTTCAAGCGCTACATCGTCTGCTTTTGGCGGGGTCGGCCCCGGCCCACTGCCGTTCGTTCAACATCGCGGCAGTGACGGCCGCCGATGGTGCGTCAAGTCCACCGCGCGGATCAGTCGTGCCTGGACACGACGACCATCGCTGGACGCAGCAGCCGTTCGTTGAGTACATACCCCTTCTGGAACACCTGCGCGACTGCGCCAGGCGGTATGCCTTCCACGTCGATGACGCTGATCGCCTGGTGGTGTTCGGGATTGAAGCTGTCGCCGGCCGCCGGCGCGACTTCGACCAGGCCATTTGATTCGGCCACGCGATGAAGCTGCCGGAGGGTCAGCTCGGCACCTTCGCGCAACGGGTCGTTTTCCGGGGCATTGGCGAGTGCCGCTTCAAGGCTGTCGAAGACCGGCAGGAGGTCTGCCAGCAATCGTTCGTTGGCATATTTGCGCGCATTGTCGATGTCGCGGGCCAGACGCTTGCGCTGGTTGTCCAGTTCGGCGCGCTCGCGGAGCGACTCCGCTCGGAGCTGCTCGAGGTCCCCCCGCGCCTGCTCCAACTGGGCAAGCAGCAGGTCGACGGACAGGGGATTTTCAGAGTCAAAGGCCGTATCGATGGCCGAATCTTGCAAGGGGTCGTTGGTCATTTCCGGTTCCGTGGCGGTGGTCCGTCCGCCTTACCCCGAAACCTATGCGGGCTATGGGGACGGATTCAAGTCCGTAGCTCTAGCCCGAAGGATGTTTGCCACCGATGTCGCGGAGGAATGCGGCTCGACGGCACCCGGCAGACGCGGCCCATCCGTGGAATCCCCGAGAGCCATGGCTGAAACGTGCACCACGCGATCCATCACGCCGGTGCATCCAGCGCGGCACCGAGCACATCGGCCGCGGCCTGCACTACGGGAATCACCCGGTCGTACGCCATGCGCGTCGGCCCGATCACCCCAAGGACCCCCAGCACGCGCCCGCCCGCGATGTACGGCGCGGTTACCAGCGACACGCTTTCCAGCGGCGCCAGGCCAGTTTCCTCACCGATGAAGATGCGCACGCCCTGGGCATGGATGGTGCGCTCGAGCAGCTGCAGGATCTCCCGCTTGCGCGCGAAGGCCTCGAAAAGGTCTCGCAGCCGGTCCACGTCCGACAGCTCGTGCAAGCCCATCAGCCGCGTCTGGCCCGCCAGCAGCATGTCATCGTCAATCTGCAACGGTGTCAGCGCCTGCTCTGCCAGCTCGACCGTTTGCGCGAGCAGCACCTCCATCTCGCTTCGCGCAAATTTCAGTTCGTGTACCAGCGTCGCGCGGATGTCGGCCAACGGGATGCCGGCGAAATGGGCATTCAGATAGTTGGCGACGCGTTCCAGCTCACCTGGCTCATAAGTTCGGCGCAGCTGCAGGATCCGGTTCTGCACGTCGTTGTCGGCGAACACCAGGATCGCCATCACCCGGTTGGGATCCAGCGGCACGAAGTCGATGTGCTTGAACGCGAACTGCTCACGCCGCGGCACGCTCACGACGCCCACGAAGTGGGTCATCGCCGACAACAGTTCCGAAGCGCTCCCCAGCAAGTGCTGCGTGCCGGAACCCGCCGGCAATTCGCTGCGGAGTCGGGTGACCTCCCCTTCCGCCAGCGGCTTGACCTGCAGCAGGGTATCCACGAACACGCGGTAGCCTTGCGCAGTGGGAATACGCCCCGCGGACGTGTGCGGCGCGCTGAGCAGGCCGATCTCTTCGAGATCGCCCAGGATGTTGCGGATGGTGGCCGGGCTGACGTCCAGTCCGGCATGGCGCGCCAGGGTCTGCGACCCCCCGGGCTCGCCATCGCGGATGTAGCGCGCGATCAAGGTGCGCAGCAACTGCCGTGCGCGCGGGTCCAGGGGGTTGTCGTCGCTGTGACGCAGTCTGGTCATG
>JBDSEX010000051.1:0-3193 GCA_039919835.1 Luteimonas sp. | reverse complement strand
ATGTCGACCTCCAGCCCATGTTCGCCTGCAACTGCCAGTTCGAGCATGGACGCTCGCTGCATCGCATCGGCATGCGTTGGCCCCTTGTGCGGCGGATCGGCCGCCGGCATGAAATGGACGCTGGCAGACAACGCATCGCGTGCGTTGCGCGCGACCGCGAGATGCCCGTTGTGCACCGGGTCGAAGGTGCCGCCATAGAAAATGTGCAAGGCCGAGTTCATGCCTGCACCGTGGCGTTGACGTTCTCTGCCCGCTTCAACAGGGCTCGCCCGGCGAAGCGGGCACCTGGCGATGGAAATTTTGCCAGGAGATCCCTCATGCCAGCAACGAGACTGCGCGTGTTTCCGCGACAGCCAGCAGCAATCGTTCCAGCACCTGCCACGCATCGCCCGGTGCACGGCCTTTTGCGATGCGGTCGACCCGGCCTGCTTCGACGACGAACTCATCCCAGCGGGGCGCGGGATGGCGTTTCATGGCACGCAGGTACAACGCCTGCTTGGAGTCCCAGATGCGCTGCGCCTTGAACTCACCGGCGAGGTTGCCGCCGCGCGCATGCACACGCGCCAGTGCGGCGGCACGCTGTAGTTCCATCACCACCATGCCGAGCAAAGCTGGCACGGCATCGCCTTCCGCGCGCAAGCCCGCGATCATCCGGGACACCTGCGCTGGCTGGCCGTTCAACGAGGAATCGACCAGCCGGAACACATCGAAACGCGCCGCGTCCGCGACCAGCGATTCCATCATCTCCGCATCCAGCAGCCGTCCCTCGCTCAGCAGCGCGAGCTTGTCGATTTCCTGTGCAGCGGCCAGCAGATTGCCCTCGACGCGCAGCACCAGTTGCTGCACGCCTTCTCGGTCGGCGCGCAATCCCCTGCTGCGTAAACGCTGCTCGACCCACCCTGCGAGTTCATGCGGCTTGATCGCGTATGCGATCACGACATGGCCGATGCGTGCGATCGCATCGGTCCACTTGCCGTGATGCGCCTTGCTCCACTCGCCGCCGAGTACCAGCAGCGTGGTGTCGGGGGGTGGATCGGCGCAGAACGCGGTGATGACTTCGGCGCCTTCCTTTCCCGGCTTTGCAGTCGGCAGGCGCAGTTCGATCAGGCGCCGCGTGCTGAACAATCCCATCGATCGGAAGCTGGCCGGCACCGCGTCCCAGTCGAATCCCCGACCGTCGACATCGAAGATCTCACGCTCGGTCACGCCCTGCGTGCGCGCCTGTGCGCGCAGTGCATCGGCGGCTTCGAGCACGCGCAACGGTTCTGGCCCTGCGATGAGGTACGCCGGCCGCAGCGGCTCGGTCGCGAGTTGCGCCGCCAGCCGCTCCGGAGTCAGTTCCATGTCGAATGCGTAGCGGGATCAGGCTTTGGTCTGGCGTGAGACCGAATCGATGCGGCGCAGGATCGACGACGCCATCTCGCGGCGCAGCTCGCGCGCGAGCAATTCGCGCTCGCTGGTCTTGCCGATGGAATCGGTTGGCGGCGCGATGAAATCGCGCGACAGCTCGATCACCTGCTGCGGCAACACGTCCGCGCCCTCGCCCCGATGCAGCGCGAACACAACCGCATAGCGCAAGGTGAATTCCTGCGCGCGCCCCGCCTGGTCGAGGCTGATCGGCGTCTCGCCCCAGCGCTCGGAAATGATCTCGAGCGTGGCGACGCCGGTCGTCGCACTTTCGTCCGCGGGCGTCGCCCCGATCCGCGTCAGCGCCTGCGACAGCGACTCCGCCAACGGGCTGTAGGGATCGGCCGACACCACGCGTACGGGACCGAGATCGGCCGGCAGCATCAGCGGATCGCGCAACTGGAAACCGCAGCCTGCAAGGGTCAACACGAAGGCCGCGGCGAACAGGTGTTTTTTCATGCGGGAAGTCTGGACGAGGGCGGCGATGAGGGCAAGTCGGGCCAATCCGTCGTTCGCTAACGGGACAGCCAGAACCATCTGGCTCGACGCCTGGAACAAGTAGGTGCAGCAGGGTCTACGGCCTCCGCAATCGCCCGGCCTGATCAACCGGCGACGATATTCACGATCTTGCCAGGCACCACGATCATCTTCCT
Source organism: Luteimonas sp. (assembly GCA_039919835.1). Lineage (GTDB taxonomy): Bacteria > Pseudomonadota > Gammaproteobacteria > Xanthomonadales > Xanthomonadaceae > JALYOU01. The sequence goes on along the minus strand of JBDSEX010000051.1, from coordinate 1,133 downwards.
GATCGACAGTCCCTCAAGGAACCGCGCCACGTGCGGTTCTGCCAGTGCGGCCGCCTCGATGGCTTCGCGTGGCGTATCGATGGCAATGTCGATCGTACCGCGCAACTTGCCGTTCACCTGCACCGCCAGCGTCACCGCGTCGCGCGTCAGCGCGGTCGCATCCACTTCCGGAAACGAAATATCCTCGATCAGCGCCTGAGGATGACCGAGTGCCTGCCAGGCCGCGTGTGCGAAGTGCGGCGTGATCGGGTTGATCAACAGCACGATCGCCTCGAACGCCTCGTGGCGCACGGCGCGGCCCTGGTCGCTCATGTCGATGAACTTGCCCAGCGCATTCAGCAGTTCCATCAACGCGGCGATGGCGGTGTTGAAGGAATAACGGCGGCCATAGTCATCCGACACCTTGCCGATGGTTTCATGGACCAGGCGGCGCATTGTCTTCTGCGGCGCATTCAACGCGGTGACATCCACCGCGGGATGGTCCGGCTGGCCGACGTGCGTGTGCAGGTCGCGCCATAGACGGCGCAGGAAACGTGCCATCCCTTCGACTCCGGCTTCGTTCCATTCGAGCGACTGCTCCGGCGGCGCCGCGAACATGGAAAACAGGCGCACGGTGTCGGCGCCGAACTTGTCCACCATCAGCTGCGGATCGACGCCGTTGTTCTTCGATTTCGACATCTTCTCGGTCGCGCCGATCGCCACCGGCTGCCCGTCCGCCCTGAGATGCGCGCCGACCACGTGCATGCGCGCATCACGCTCTACCTCGACCTCGGCGGGATTGATCCATTCCTTCGTGCCGTTGTCGCCCTCGCGATAGAACGTCTCGGCGATGACCATGCCTTGCGTCAGCAGGTTGGTGGCGGGTTCATCCGACGTGACCATCCCCGCATCGCGCAGCAGCTTGTGGAAGAAACGGAAATACATCAGATGCAGGATGGCGTGCTCGATGCCGCCGATGTACTGATCCACCGGCAACCAGTAATTGGCTCGCGCGTCGACCATGGCGGTCGCATCCGGCGAGGTGTAGCGCGCGTAATACCAGCTCGACTCCATGAACGTGTCGAACGTGTCGGTCTCGCGTTCGGCCGGCTTGCCGCAGGACGGACACGTGGTCTTGCGCCATTCGGGATCGG
>JBDSEX010000041.1:0-14265 GCA_039919835.1 Luteimonas sp. | reverse complement strand
ACGAGCAGCAAGGTCTCGCCCTCGACTTTCAGGAGTGCGAACAATGCAATCACGCGGCCCTTCGGCGTGAGCCAACCATTCCATTGCCAATGGCCCACGGCCAGTGCGGCCACGTCGTTCATGAACTGTGCCTGCGCAAATGCGGTCGCATCGCGCCCCGTGATCGACACGACGTGATGGTCGGGAAGTGCAAAAACAAGGGGTTCCGCGGCGTGCGGGTTGTCCGTCATGGGGTCGCGACTTAAACTGTATGGGTAACGAGAGCTTGGAATGATAGGCGAAACCACTTCCTCACCCGATCCAGCCGATGCCGAACCCGACAAGGCGCCGGCACCGGCATCCGATCCTGCCCCGGCAACCGCAGCCAGAGAAATCGGGGGCCGTGATGGGCCCGATCCAACACGCTACGGAGATTGGGAAAAGAACGGACGCTGCATCGATTTTTGATCAGGGAAACGATGAGCCCGGATGCCCGGATCGGCATCGGCAGAAGATGCTGCAACACCCGCCCCGCAGAAGAACGAGTTGCCGATGACACATCCAGAGCGTCCCTTGTCACCACACCTGCAGGTCTACCGCTGGCAGTTGACCATGGTGATGTCGATCCTGCATCGCGCTACCGGCGTCGCGCTGGTGGTCGGTGTGTTCGCGCTGGCGTGGTGGCTGCTGGCCGTTGCAGCGGGCGGTGAAAGCTATGCCCACGCCGCCCATGCCCTGGCGTCGCCCTTCGGCAAGATGATCCTGTTCTGTTTTTCGCTGGCGCTGGTCTATCACCTCCTGAATGGCATCCGCCACTTGCTGTGGGATGCAGGCTGGGGCTATGAGATTCCGGATGTGTATCGCTCGGGCTACGCCGTCGCTGCGCTCACTGCCATCTTCACCGGCGCGATCTGGTGGGCGGCGTTGGGCGGTGCGGCATGAGCGCGGGAAACGGCCAATATCGCAATCCGATGCAGCGTGCGCGCGGGCTTGGTTCGGCCAAGGCTGGCACCGATCATTTCTGGTGGCTTCGCGTGACGTCGATCGCGTTGGCGATCCTGGTGCCATGGTTCATCGGTGTCCTCGTGTCCATGATCGGTGCCGATCTCGACTCGGTACGCGCCGCGATCGCGCGTCCGTGGAACGCGATCCTGCTGTCGATGTTCGTGGTCGCGTTGTTCTGGCACGGCAAACTCGGTCTGCAGGTGGTGATCGAGGATTACGTCCACACCCGCGCAGCCGAAGTCACGCTGCAACTTCTTGTCACCCTGGCCTGCGCCGTCGGCGCGTTCGCGTCGCTGTATGCGATTGGCCGCATAGCATTGATGGCCTGACCCAAATGACGAATGCCTACACGATCCAGGAACACCACTACGACATGATCGTGGTCGGCGCCGGCGGCGCCGGTCTGCGCGCGACGTTTGGTCTCGCGCAGAAAGGATTGCAGACGGCGTGCATCACAAAGGTGTTCCCGACGCGCTCGCACACCGTGGCGGCGCAGGGCGGTATCTCGGCGGCTCTCGGCAACATGGGCGAGGACGACTGGCGTTACCACTTCTACGACACGATCAAGGGCTCGGATTGGCTCGGCGACCAGGACGCGATCGAATACATGTGCCGCGAGGCGATCCCGGCGATCATTGAACTCGAGCACCAGGGCGTGCCGTTCTCGCGCACCGAGGACGGCAAGATCTACCAGCGCCCGTTTGGCGGCATGACGACGCACTACGGTGAAGGGACAGCGCAGCGCACCTGCGCCGCCGCCGACCGTACTGGGCATGCGATCCTGCACACGCTTTACCAGCAATCGCTGAAACACGACGCGCGCTTCTTCATCGAATACTTCGCACTCGACCTGATCATGGATGCCGATGGCGCGTGTCGCGGCGTGCTGGCGCTGGACATGGCCGAGGGCACCCTGCATCTGTTCCGCGCGCACGGGGTAGTGCTGGCGACGGGTGGATACGGTCGCGCCTATTTCAGTGCGACCTCGGCGCACACATGCACCGGCGATGGAGGCGGCATGGCGTTGCGCGCAGGCCTGGGCTTGCAGGACATGGAGTTCGTCCAGTTTCATCCGACAGGCATCTACGGCGCGGGGGTATTGATCACCGAAGGGGTGCGCGGCGAAGGCGGCATCCTGCGCAATGCGAGTGGCGAGCGTTTCATGGAGCGGTACGCACCCAACGCCAAGGATCTTGCATCGCGTGACGTGGTGTCGCGTTCGATGACAATCGAGATCCGCGAGGGCCGCGGCGTCGGCGAGCACAAGGACCATATCCACCTGGACCTGACACATCTCGATCCGAACGACATCCACGAAAAATTGCCCGGCATTGCAGAGAGCGCGCGCATCTTCGCCAACATCGATGTCACCAAGCAGCCGATTCCCGTGCTGCCGACGGTGCACTACAACATGGGTGGCATCCCCACCAACTACCACGGTGAAGTGGTGCAGCTGAAGAATGGCAATCCCGATGTCGTGGTGGAGGGCCTGTATGCGATCGGTGAAGCGGCGTGCGTGTCGGTGCATGGCGCCAATCGGCTCGGCTCCAATTCGCTGCTCGACCTGGTGGTGTTCGGCCGCGCGGTCGCCAACCGATGCGGTGAGACGATCAAGCCGGGCATGGCCCATGCGAAGCTTGCTGGTGATGCCTGCGATGCGTCGCTGGCCAACCTGGACAAGCTGCGCAATGCGCACGGCAGCACCCCGACCGCGCAGATCCGCGACAACATGCAGCGGACGATGCAGAATGATGCGGCGGTGTTCCGCACCGGCGAAACGCTGGCCGATGGGGTCCGCAAGATCCGTGAGATCAATGCCTCGTTCGCCGACGTGAAGGTCAGCGACCGGTCGATGATCTGGAATTCGGACCTGGTCGAGACGCTGGAGTTGCAGAACCTGCTCGGCCAGGCATTGACCACCATTGTTTCGGCGGAAAACCGCACCGAATCGCGCGGCGCGCATGCACGCGAGGATTTTCCCGACCGCGATGATGCTGGTTGGCAGAAGCACACGTTGTGCTGGGTCAATGGCAGTGGCGACACCCGCATCGACTATCGACCGGTGCACATGGTCACGCTCACCGAAGACGTGGACGTGGTGCCGCCGAAGCCCAGGGTGTACTGATCCCGTGGCAGCGGCTTAAGCCGCGAGTTCTTGATTTTGTTTCGTCTCCACGAGTCTCGCGGCTGAACCCGCTCCTAGAAAACGATGCAGGAACCGTGACATGGCTGAATTCGCACTTCCAAAGAATTCGAAGATACAGAAGGGCAAGCATTTCCCCGCTGCAACAGGCGGGAAAGCGGTGCGAAGCTTCAAGGTGTATCGCTGGAATCCGGACGACGGCCTGAACCCGCGCGTCGACACCTATGACGTCGATACCGCCACATGCGGCCCGATGGTTCTCGACGCGCTGATCAAGATCAAGAACGAAATCGATCCGACGCTGACTTTCCGCCGCTCATGCCGGGAGGGCATCTGTGGCAGCTGCGCGATGAACATCGACGGCACCAATACGCTGGCCTGCACCAAGGCGATCACGGACTGCGACAAACCCGAGGTGCCGGTCTATCCGTTGCCGCACATGCCCGTGGTCAAGGACCTGGTTCCCGACCTGACGCACTTCTATGCGCAGTACGCATCGATCAAGCCATGGATCCGCACGCAGAGCCCGGCGCCGCCCGACCGCGAACGACTTCAGTCCAAGGAAGACCGCGCCAAGCTCGACGGCCTGTACGAATGCATCCTTTGCGCCTGCTGCTCGACCGCATGCCCGAGCTACTGGTGGAACGGCGAGCGCTACCTCGGCCCGGCCGTGTTGCTGCAGGCGTACCGCTGGATCATCGACAGTCGCGACGAGGACACCGGTGCGCGCCTGGATGACCTTGAAGATCCTTTCAAGCTGTATCGCTGCCACACCATCATGAATTGCACGCGCACGTGCCCGAAGGGATTGAATCCTGCGAAGGCAATTGGGGAGATCAAGCAGTTGATGTTGGCAAGGCGGGGGTGATCAGTTGGATTGCGCCAAGTCCGCGCGGCACATTCCCGCAGCCAGGGTCTCCCCTTGAACAATGGAGTCCTTGGCGCTTGGTCCGCTGACGGATAACGCGCCGCCTGCTGACAGGTCGCGTGGGGCAACGTAGCCTGCGTGCGCCATGTGCTACCGGGTTACGAAAGAGCCCTAAGGGTTGTGGGTAAGTCTATTTAGCCGACGAGGCAAGCCAGGGGGATCCCATGCCGGCAACAGCCATCTTCTTGCCCGCTTTCGCCATGGTGGTGCTCACCATCCTGGTGACCTTCCGCATGTTTGCCGAGCGCGTGCGGCAGGTGAAGGCGGGGAAGATTTCCATGCGCGAGATTCCCAGCAGTTCGCAGATGGCAACACGTTTTGCCGATACCCGCGCGGCCGACAATTACAAGAACCTGTTCGAGGCACCGGTACTGTTTTACCTGGCGCTGGTTGTCGCCTTCGCGACCGACCAGGCGACGGTGCTGACGCTGGCTCTGGCCTGGGGCTATGTGGGGCTGCGCTATGTACACAGCTGGATCCATTGCAGCTACAACCGCGTGCGCGACAGGCTGTATGTGTTCTTCGCGAGCAACCTGGTGCTGTGGACGTTGTGGGCGGTGACTGGCGTTGGTTTTTTGGGTGGCCACTAGGTGGGCATGTCCCATTGGCCTGCACGCTGCCCACGCAGCCGTGGCCACGGCACTGGTGGGTCGATTCCCACCCTGCGATTTCACCGGTAACGGAGCTTCGATGGACGTACGATGGATCTTCCTGCCAGCGATGGCGATGGTGATACTTGTTATCGCAGTAATGCTGCGGATGGTCGCCACCCGCGTCGGTGAAATGAAGCGCGAGCGCATCTATCCGCAGGCAGTGGCGACGTCCGCGCAGGCTGTCGCGCGTTTCGGCGACACGCGAGCCGCCGACAACTTCCGCAATCTTTTCGAACTTCCGGTGCTGTTCTACGTGGCCCTGTTATTCGCCACGCAGACGGGCCAGGTGACACTGGCAACCTTGGTGCTGGCATGGTTGTTCGTCGCCTTGCGGGCAGCGCACAGCTTCATCCAGTGCACCTACAACAACGTGATGCACCGATTCAAGGTCTACCTCGCCAGCGCGGCGGTGCTGCTCTCGCTGTGGGTCTGTCTGGCAGGTTCCCTGTTCCTGTGAGCGACGAGACAGCGATCAAGCGGCTGCGCTGGCGTTGCCGGCGCGGGATGCGCGAGCTGGACCAGTTGCTGACGCGTTATCTGGATCAGGCCTGGACCGGTGCCCCCGCATCCGAACGCGGGGTTTTCCTACGGCTACTGGATTGCGAAGACGATAAGCTCTGGCGCTGGTTCCTGGGCCATGAGACTCCAGACGATGTCGAAATCGCATCGCTCCTCCGTCGCATCTCCTCGTTGCCGCCTTGACTGGCGGCCCTCGTATTGGGTCATCGTTGCCCTGCTGGCGCTCACCGCGCTCGGTGTCTTCTCGATCCTCGTTTCTGAAATACCGCATCCCGTTGCCTGGCCGATGGCAGCATCAGCCTTGGGTTATGGCCTCTGGTTGACCCGTGTCGAAGCACGCAGGCCGGCCCGTTCCTTCCTCTGGCCCGGCAACGAAGCGCCGGTGATGCTGGATGGCGAGCCCGTCCACGAAGTCGAAGTGCAATGGCGCGGATCGCTGGCGTTCGTGCGCTGGCGTGGAAAAAGAGGCCGGATCCAGCGCGCCAGCTGGTGGCCGGACACGCTGCCTGCCGCCTCGCGACGTGAACTGCGTCTGGCCGCGCCAATGGCGATCGCTTCGCGCCAGCGCGGCGCGATGGCACCATAGCGGTCATCCCGCCAGTCCGTAGACATGTTCAAACCCATTCCTGTCGCCATCGGCCTGCGCTACCTGCGCGCCAAACGCCGCAACGGTTTCATCTCCTTCATCTCGATGGCGTCGATCCTCGGCATCGCGCTGGGTGTGACCGTGCTGATCACCACGCTGGCGGTGATGGGCGGTTTCCAGCGCGAGATCCGCGACCGCATGCTGCAGATGGTCGCTCACGCAACGGTCAATGCCGACGGCGCGCCGCTGGAGGATTGGCAACACGCCGTGGACGTCGCGATGCAGGACAAGCGCGTGGCAGGCGCCGCGCCGTACATCGACATGCAGGCGCTGCTCGCGGGCGTGCGCAACCAGCCCGCATTGATCCGCGGCGTCATACCGGAGCAGGAGCGTGCCGTCTCGGTCCTTGCAGACAAGATGAAGGTTGGAAAGCTGCAAGACCTGCAGCCCGGCGCGTACAACATCGTGCTGGGCAAGGAACTGGCCATATGGCTCGGCTTGAGCGTCGGTGACAACGTCGTAGTGACCCTGGCTGATGCGCAAGGCACGCCGTTGGGCGCCATGCCCAAGTTGAAGCGCTTCAGGGTCTCCGGCATTTTCGAGGCGGGTCATAACGAATACGACAAGGGCTTGGCAGTGGTGCACATGAGCGACCTGCAACGCGTGCTGCGCATGGGCGATGGCGTCACCGGTGTGCGCTTGAGACTGCATGACATGGATATCGCCTGGGAAGTGGCGCGCGACCTTGCCGTGCGCCTGCGCGGGCCGTTCCGCATTTCGGACTGGAGCAGCGAGAACGCCAACATCTTCCGCGCCTTGAAGATGGAAAAAACCATGATCGCGATCCTGTTGTCGCTGATCATCGCGATGGGGGCGTTCAACCTGGTCTCGTCGCAGGTGATGCTGGTCACCGACAAGCAGGCGGACATCGCCATCCTGCGCACGCTGGGCCTGTCGCCCAAGGGCGTGATGCAGATCTTCATGGTGCAGGGCACGCTGATCGGCGTGATCGGCACCGTGCTGGGCGTGGTCGGCGGCGTCTTGCTCACGCTGAACCTGGAACACATCCTGCGCCTGATCGAACGCGGTTTCGGTGTCGTCCTGATGCCCGAGGACGTGTACTACATCACCGGGCTGCCGACAGAATTGCAGGCCGGCGACGTGATGGTGATCGGGGCCATCGCATTGACGATGAGTTTCTTCGCAACCATCTATCCGGCATGGCGCGCCTCGCGCACGGCGCCGGCGGAGGCGTTGCGCTATGAGTGAGGACCTTGACGTGGAAACCGCGGATCCGGCCTCGCAACGTCATGAGCCCATCATTCATGCCCAAGGCCTTGGCAAGACCTACGCCGAAGGTGCGCTTCGCACGCACGTGTTCGATGGTCTCGATCTGCTGGTCCATGCGGGCGAGACGGTCGCCATCGTCGGTGCGTCTGGCGCGGGCAAGAGCACGTTGCTGCATCTGCTCGGGGGTCTGGACACGCCCACGGCTGGCGAGGTCTTCGTGACTGGTCGACAGATGTCGAAGCTGTCCGATGCGGCACGCGGTTTGCTGCGTAATCGCGCGCTGGGTTTCGTATATCAGTTCCATCACCTGCTCCCGGAATTCACCGCGTTGGAGAACGTGATGCTGCCGGTGCTGCTCAACGGTACGTCGGTGTCGGATGCGTCCGGCTGCGCCAGACGGCTGCTGGAGTCGGTCGGCCTTGGCCATCGACTCGAACACAAGCCGGGCGAACTGTCCGGCGGAGAGCGGCAGCGCGCCGCGGTGGCGCGCGCGCTCGTCAACAAGCCGGCCTGCGTGCTGGGCGACGAGCCTACCGGCAACCTCGATGAGCGAACGGCGGCAACCGTATTCGAACTGATGCTGGAATTGAATCGTGCCGAGAAGACCAGCCTGGTGCTGGTGACGCACGATCGTGCGCTGGCGCGTCGCCTTGACCGCGTACTGGAGTTGCACGAAGGCAAGTTGCGGGAGTTGTCTGCTGCCGAGGTCTGATCGAGGCAGGTTTGCGCAGGCTCGCGCATTGGCGCGGAAGCAGGGATGGGCCTTCCATGCATGCACCGCGCCGGGATGACGGTGCCGAACCCATGTGCAGCCCGGGCAATGCGCACTACAAGTCCATGGCTTAGGAAGTTTCCTATGAGCGACGGGCCAGTCAGCTGATGGCGGATGCCGGGGAAGGGCCTCGATAGTCGATGCCGGACGCGTCACACGACGCTGCGCAAAAGGTGTCACATGGATCGTGCGATCGCAGCGCCGCCGTTCGGAGTCGCTGTTGCCGTGGCATTGGCCGCCGGTACATCCGGGTGCCTGCTGTTGCCTGCGTTGCCATCGCTACACCTGCTGGCAGTCATGTGCGTCGTTGGCTTCGCGTTGTGGCTGCGTGTCGAACGGATGCGTCTGTTCGGAGCGGTGTTGTGCGGATTCGGGCTGGCGGGTTTGCATGGCGGCGCATGGTTGGCGCAGCAGCTGCCGCTGCCGATGGAACACGGCGAAGTCGTCATCCAGGGCCGCATCGTCGACTTGCCGCAAAGCGAACCAAGGCGCACGCGGTTCCGGCTCCGCGTCGATGGCACCATGTCGCAACCTGCAGCCTTGCGCGGGAAACTGCTGCAACTTGCCTGGTACGACCAGGATCCAGCCGCGCGTGAGCTGCAGGCCGGAACCCGCTGGCAATTGGGGGTGAAATTGCGAGCGCCCCGCGGGCTGCGCAACCCTGGTGGTTTCGACAGTGAAAAGTACGCGCTGGCGCAGCGTATTTCCGCCAGTGGGTACGTGCGCGAAACGGCTTCCGCCCGCCGCCTTTCGCCCCCACAAGGCGTGGATGCGTGGCGCGATGCGATGTCGCGGCGCATGGCTGCGAGGATCGCAGATGCCTCGGCGCGATTCATCCGCGCGCTGGCGCTTGGGGACACCCGCGGACTCGATGACGAAGACTGGGAAACCCTGCGCGCGACAGGGCTGACGCATCTCATCGCGATTTCAGGCTTCCACGTCGGCCTGGTGGCGGGGTTTTGGGCCTTGTTCGCATCGGCGTTGTGGCGGTTGTTCCCATCCTGGGCGCGTGCCGTCCCGCGGCCGCATGCTGCGGCTGTGCTGGCATTGATCGGCGCAGGCATGTACACCGCCGTCGCGGGGTTCGCATTGCCGACGGTACGCACGACGCTGATGATTGCGGTGATTGTCGCGGCGCGGTTGTGGCGTCGCCCGCAGCGTGCGAGTGAATCGCTGGCGCTGGCAGCGATCGTGCTGCTCGTGATCGACCCGCTTGCGCTGCTCGCGCCGGGGTTCTGGCTGAGTTTCGTCGGTGTTGGCTGGCTGTTGTGGTGCCTGCCGCACGGCGCGGGCAATGTCATAAAGGAGTTCGTGAGTGCGCAGGGCGTCGCGACGCTTGGGCTGCTGCCATTGACCGTGGTGCTGTTCGGACAGGCATCGCTGGCCGGCCCGCTTGCCAATCTGGTCGCGGTTCCCTGGTGGAGTCTGGTGGTGGTTCCGCTCGCGCTGATTGGGACCGCACTCGAGGCCTTGCGCGATGGCTGGGGCGCCTGGACGTGGGGGCTGGCGGCGCAGGCATTCAGTTCGACCTGGCCGCTGTTCGATCGGCTCGGAAATAGCGACATTGCCCTGTGGTGGCTCCCGGACGGGCGCTGGTTTGCCCTACCGATGGCCCTGTCCGGAGCCGCATGGCTGCTGCTGCCGCGCGGCGTGCCCGGCAAGCCGTTGGCGCTGCTGTTATGGCTGCCGCTGCTATGGCCGGACCGCGACTTGCCGTCACGCGGGGAGGCGGAGATCGTCGTCATCGATGTCGGGCAAGGGTTGTCGGTGCTGGTACGCACGTCGACGCACGCGTTGCTTTACGACATGGGTCCTGCGGTCAAGGATGGATTCGATGCAGGCGATCGCGCCGTGGTGCCCGCGCTGCATGCGCTCGGCGTTCACAGGATCGATACCGCCGTGATCAGCCACGGCGACAACGATCATTCCGGCGGACTGGACGCTGTGCTGCGCGTATTTCGGGTGCGCACGCGCATGGCGCCCATGGGTTCGCCGACAGCCGCAACGCATCCGTGCGTTGCGGGGACGACTTGGCGCTGGGATGGCGTGACGTTCCGCTTCCTGCATCCGCCCCTCCATTTCCCCTACCTCAAGAATGAGTCCAGCTGTGTGCTGCGCATCGAGACCCTTCAGGCAGCGGCGCTGCTGACCGGGGATATCGGTGAAGTCATCGAACGCGATCTGCTGCGGCGCGACAGACGCGACGTGCGCGCCGATGTCGTGCTGATGGCCCACCATGGCAGCAGTGGTTCGTCCGATGCCGCATTCGTGGCCGCCACCGGTGCGAAGCATGCCATCGTGTCTGCGGGCTACGGCAACCGGTTCCGGCATCCGAAAGAGGACGTCGTCGCGCGCTGGCGGCAGGCCGGCGCGCGGGTCGTTTCCACCGTCGACCACGGCGCCTTGCGGATCCGCCTGGTGGACGGCGCACATCACGTCGAGGGACAACGCGACGCAGTCCCGCGGCTCTGGGATGCCGCCCGACGTCGGAAACAGGCAGCACAGCACTGAGGCAACCGCCCGATCGCCAGTGCCGGCGCGGCTTGGGCACGTCGCCGCTGGGGTCTGGTCCCGGTGCGGGCTATCCTATCGGCCTGTAAGGCAACGGCCCGATGTGCCGAAGGATTGAAGCGTGCTGGAACTGATCAAGGCGGGCGGCTGGCCGATGATCCCGTTGTTGCTGCTGTCGCTGGTGGGCCTCGGCATCATCGTCGAGCGGTTCTGGACGCTGCGTCGCAAGGCTGTGCTGCCGCCTGGCCTCGGCGACGAGGTGCGCGCATGGGCGGCGCGCGGCAAGCTCGACCCGGTCCACATTGAATCCCTGCGCGGCACCTCGCCGCTCGGCGAATTGCTGGCCGCCGCACTGGACGTGCGCAGCCGGCCGCGCGACCAGATTCGCGAACGGATCGAGGATGTCGGCCGTCACCTGGTGCACCGCATGGAGCGTTTCCTCAACACGCTCGGCACCATCGCCGCGGCTGGTCCATTGCTTGGGTTGTTCGGTACCGTGGTCGGCATGATCCAGATGTTCCTGGGCATCCTCGATCACGGCATCGGCGACGTGACGCAGCTGGCCGGCGGCATCGGCAAGGCCCTGGTCTGCACCGCCGCGGGCATGATCGTCGCCATCCCCGCACTGATGTTCCATCGCTATTTTCGCGGCCGCATCGCGGAATACATCGTCGGCATGGAGCATGAGGCGATCCAGCTGATCGATACGCTGGACCTGCGCCCGGCATCGGCCAAAGTCGCTGCTGGCACGCATGGCATCACGCCGCCGCTCGCCTCCGGCTGACCTTGCATGCGCATCCGCGACCACCGTTCCGATGACGAGCCCGAAATCAACCTCGTACCGTTGATCGACGTGATACTCGTGCTGATCATCTTCTTCGTGATCACGACCACGTTCGAGACGCGCTCGGTGCTGCGCCTGCAGCTGCCGCAGGCAACGGGCGAGCCCGTGCCCAACGAATCGCGCACCCTCACTCTCCTGGTCAATGCCGAGGGACGCTACTTCGTCGGCGATCGTGAAGCCCTGCGCACCGATGTCGATTCGCTCAAGCGCACGATCGTGGACGTCACCGGCAACGACCGCGCGCGTCCGGTGCTGCTGCGCGCCGATGCGCGCACGCCGCACCAGGCGGTGGTGACTGCCTACGACGCGCTGGGACAGCTGGGCTTCAAGCAGATCATGATCGCGACCGCGCCGGAGCCAAGGCGTTGAGCGACATGCCGTCGAACCGCGACAGCAATCCCTGGCCCACGTACAAACGCCTGCTTCAGTACGCAAGGCCGTATCGATCGTTTCTGGTGCTGGCGGTGGTGGGCATGCTGTTCGAAGCAGCCGCCGGTGCTGGCTTTACCAAGTTGATGAAACCCATCGTCAACGAGACCTTCATTGCCAACAACACCAGCGTGAGCCTGCTGCTGCCGCTGACGATCGTGGGCCTGTTCATCGTGAGGGGGCTCGCGGGCTTCGTGACCGATTACGGTATGGCCCGTTCCGGGCGCAGCGTGGCGCGCGACCTGCGCATGCTGCTGCTCGGAAAATACCTGCGCCTGCCTGGGTCGCGCTTCGACGCGGAACCGGTGCCACAGATGCTGACCAAGCTTGGCAGCGACACCGAGCAGGTGGCGATGGCGGCGATCGACGCGATGAAAGTGATGATCAGCGCCGGCCTGCAGGTCATTGCGATGTTCGCGGTGATGCTGTCGGAAAGCCCGCGCATCACGGTGATGATCCTGCTGCTCGGGCCAGTGCTTGCGATTGTGATGGACCGCGTGGGGCGGCGGTATCGCACCATCAACCACCTGATCCAGGAAGGATCGGGCAGGATGCTTCAATCGGCGGGGCAGTCGTTGCAGGGCCATCAGGAGGTCAAGGTGTATGGCGCGCAGGAGGCCGAGCTCGATCGTTACGGCGTGCTGGTGCAGCAGAACCTGCGTCTCGGGATGAAGGTCGAAGTGACGCGCTCGATTTCATCGGTCCTGGTGCAGCTGATGGGCGCCGTGGGGCTTGCGTTGTTGTTGTACGCCGCTGGACGCGAGGCCATTGCGGGACGCCTCGACGCCGGTGGTTTCGTGACGCTGATGGTCGCGATGATCGCGATCATTCCGGCATTGAAGCAGCTGACCAACGTGCAGGGCATGGTGCAGCGCGGCGTGTCGTCGGCGCAGCGTCTGTTCGAGGTGCTGGACACCGCTGATGAAATCGACACCGGCACGCAGCCTCTTACGCGTGCGCAGGGCGTCATCGAATTCAGGAACGTGTCCGCGCGTTATCCCGGGCAAGCGGAACCCGCGCTCGACGACGTCAGCTTCATTGCAAAACCCGGCACCGTTACGGCCATCGTCGGCCGTTCCGGCAGCGGAAAGACGACGCTCGTGCGCCTGCTTCCGCGTTTCTACACACCGGAAAGCGGCAACATCCTGCTGGATGGACAACCGCTGGGTGCGTACAAGCTCAAGGACCTGCGCCGGCAGATTGCGCTGGTCAATCAGCGCGTGATGCTGTTAGACGACAGCATCGCGGCCAATGTCGCCTATGGTGAATTGGGAACCGCTGGAGAACAGGCGCTGACCGACGCTATACGCGGGGCGAACGCGATGGAGTTCGTCGAACGGCTTCCACAAGGCGTGCAGACTCCAATTGGAGAAGACGGCGGACGCCTCTCGGGCGGACAACGCCAACGTCTCGCCATCGCCCACGCGATGTTGAAGGACGCGCCCATCCTGATCCTCGACGAGGCGACCGCGGCGCTCGACAACGAATCCGAACGGCTGGTGCAGGACGCGTTGCAGCACCTGATGCCGGATCGCACCACGCTGGTGATCGCGCATCGCCTGTCGACCATCGAACACGCCGATCAGGTGCTGGTACTCGATCACGGCCGGCTGGTGGAGCAGGGCACGCACCGCGAACTGATCGCACGCGGCGGCGTGTACGCGCACCTGCACCGGATGCAGTTCCGCGAACCGGATCTTGCATGAAGCACTGCATTCGCAGGGGCGGCGCATGACCGCACCGGGGCCGCGGCCTCCTGCATGGTGGTACGGCGACGCAACTCCGCCGCTGCACGCGCGACTGCTTTCGCAGGTGTACGGCGCGGGGATCGCCTTGCGCACGATGTCGTATCGCGCAGGCCTCCGGAAACCCCTGCGTGGCGCGGTTCCGGTGGTCGTAGTCGGCAATCTCACGGCCGGCGGCACGGGCAAAACGCCGTTGACCATCGCCATCGTCGAGCGCCTGCGCGCTGCAGGGTGGCAGCCCGGTGTCGCCAGTCGCGGATACGGCCGCGGTGATGCGTCGCAGGCCTTGTGGGTCGATGCAAAAAGCGATCCGGCTGTTGCGGGCGACGAGCCGGTGCTCATCGCACGTCGCAGCGGCGCGAAGGTGCGCGTGGATCGTGATCGTGTGAATGCGGCGAACATGCTCGCCGAAGCCGGGTGCGACATCGTGGTCTGCGACGACGGGCTGCAGCACTATCGCCTCGCGCGCGACATCGAAATCGAGGTGATCGACGGCGCGCGCCGTTACGGCAATGGACGTCTATTGCCCGCAGGGCCGCTTCGAGAGCCGGCCCAACGCGGCCAGGCTTGCGATTTCCGCGTGGTCAACCAGCCGGGAATCGCAGATGGCGAGCAGGGGTTTGGTGAATGGACCATGCGACTCTCGAGTGATGTCGCCTTGCCCCTGCTCGGCGGCCGTCCGCGCCCGTTGTCGGCGTTCGAGGGCCAGCGCGTCCATGCGGTGGCAGGGATCGGTAACCCGGAACGTTTTTTTACGATGCTGCGCGAGCTCGGGATCGCGGTGGTTCCGCATGCATTCGCCGATCACCATCGCTATGTCGCCGGGGATTTCCGCTTCGGCAGCGACCTGCCGGTGCTGAT
>JBDSEX010000033.1:0-28106 GCA_039919835.1 Luteimonas sp. | reverse complement strand
GCGATCACGGCCTTGTCGATCCCGCGCTTGAGGTCCATCGGGTTCATGCCGGCAGCGACCGCCTTCATGCCATCGCGGATCAGCGCCTGCGCCAGCACGGTGGCGGTGGTGGTGCCGTCACCGGCGTCATCGGAGGTGCGCGAGGCGACTTCCTTGACCATCTGCGCGCCCATGTTCTCGAACTTGTCGGCCAGCTCGATCTCCTTGGCGACGGACACGCCGTCCTTGGTGATCGTGGGCGCGCCGTAGCTCTTTTCGAGCACGACATTGCGGCCCTTCGGGCCGAGCGTTGCCTTGACGGCATTGGCGAGTACGTTGACGCCGCGCACCATCTTGGCGCGCGCGTCCTCACCGAAACGAATCTCTTTGGCAGCCATGGTTTGGAACCTCAAAAAAAAACGGGAATGGGGAATAGGGAATAAGGGGAACGGACACTTGCGCGGGAACCGGGGAAATGAAGTCGGGAGCAACGGAACCGCCGTTCCCTTTTCCCTTTATTCCCGCTCTTCATTCCCGCTCGGCAATCAGCCGAGCACCGCGAAAATGTCGTCTTCCTTGACCACCAGCAAATCGATGCCGTCGAGCTTCACCTCGGTGCCGCTGTACTTGCCGAACAGCACTTTGTCGCCGGCCTTGACCTTGGACGCGCGGGTGCTGCCGTTGTCGAGCGCCTTGCCCTCGCCAACCGCGACCACTTCACCCTTGATGGGCTTCTCGGTGACGGTGTCGGGGATGACGATGCCGCCGGCGGACATCTTTTCTTCTTCCATGCGCTTGATGACGACGCGGTCGTAGAGGGGTTTGATATTCATGACAACCTCGGGTAAGTGGTTGATTGATGGAGGAAAGGACCGACGATCTTAGCAGTCGCAGTGATCGACTGCCAGCATCGTGGACACAAGAAAACCCGGCTTGGCCAGGATGCAGGAAGGATGGGGCGCAACTGGGGGCTTTCAAGAGCCGGGCGTGCCTGGCGATGGTCATGCGGGCGATGCAGGGCCGACCCCATGACGCGTCCAGCGGCAGTAGACGCACTGGCGCAGCGGTTCGGACCGAAAAAAAAGCGCGCATGGCAGACATGCGCGCTTTTGATGCGATCACTGCCGTCCTGTGGCGGTGCCGCGTTCCCCCCGAATGCGGTGGGAAGCCGACATCCCTGTCAGCGGCGATAGAAATACCCCGTAATCATGTCGCTGCGAAGTGGACCCCCCACCCGTCCCTGCATAATTCTGGTAAGCGTCCCCTCCAACGCCCTTGCAGACGTGCGGAAAACAGGTACCAATACTCAATTCTGCTACCAAAAGCAGACCAGTAATGTCTAATGTAATTCACTGCGATAGTATTGGTAACAACAGCCGTTCGCGGGGCGAAATACGTCGCGTAAGGTGATCCAGTCCGATCTCGCGGGGGAGCGATGACAGACCAGCAGAGGATTCGTTTGGCACGTCGGCACGCCGGCCTGTCGCAGCAGAAACTGGCCCAGGGCGTGGGTGTGCAGCGCAGCGCGGTCAGCCATTGGGAAGCGCCGCAGGGCAAGCATCCGACCGCAGCGCACCTGCGCGAGATCGCGATGATCACCGGGGTGCAGTTCGAATGGCTGGCGACCGGCCGCGGCTCGATGGCAATGTCCAAGGACGCGCAACTGGACTCGGTGGCGACGGCCGACGCATTGCTGGTCGAGGACGCCCTGGAATTGCGGTTGGTACTGGCCTTCCGCGAGGCGCCGGTGCGCGCGCGCCTGTCGCTGGTGGAGGTCATGGAGCAACTGGCCGTCCAGCGCACCGGCCGGCGCTCGTTGGCGTAGCGGCATCTACCAAGGCGATCGTCGATTGAGCGCTGATCGGCATGGGTGTCCGAGTGTCTCGGCTACCCTGTGCCTCTTTGCCGGCTGGCCGCGCACTTGACCGCCCTCGTTTGCTACTGCGCTTGCCCTGATCGCGACAGCGCAACCCGGATTTCCGAAACGCTGGTCTCCGAGCGCCTTGCGGCGTGCGTGAATCTGGTCGGCGGGGTGACATCCGTCTATCGATGGCAGGACGGCATCGAGCGTGCGGACGAGGTGCTGCTGCTGATCAAGACGACCGCCGTACGGCTTGAGCCCCTCCGGCAGCGCATCGTTGCCCTGCATCCGTACGAACTGCCGGAACTCATTGCTGTCGAAGCCGTCGGCGGTTCGCCCGCCTACCTCGACTGGATCCACCAGCACAGCCGCGAAGAGACCTGATCCGATGCCCCTGTCGTTGCGCGGCGACTCGCCGTACACCTTCTCCATGTGCAGCTTCGTCGTGCGCAGCCTGATTGCGTGTGGCTTGTCGCTGAGCTTCCTCGCGCCGGCACTGGCGATCGACGAGAAGGACTTGCTGCCCGTGGACGACGCATTCGCGTTGACCGCCGCGGCAACGTCCCGTGAGCGCGTCGAAATCACCTGGGCCATCGCCGGCGGCTATTACCTGTACCGCCACCGCATTTCCGTGCAGCCGACCAGCGCCGACTTCAAGGCGGCCGCGCTGACATTGCCCGGTGGCGAAAAGCACACCGACGAGTTCTTCGGCAACGTCGAAACCTATCGCGATCGACTCACGGCCACCCTCCCAGGTGTCGCCGGCAACGCCGTCAATGCCGTCACACTCAAGATCAAGTACCAGGGTTGCGCGGATCTTGGCATCTGTTATCCACCGCAAACGCGCACGTTGACAATCGCATTGCCTCGCGCAGGCGACACCGGTTCGAGCGACAACGGTGTCGCCACCGCGGGCAACCTCCTGGGAGGCCGCACCTCGCCGTCCTTGCTCGGCACCGCGCCGGGCGGTCGCAGCGACCGCTTGCCGTTGCCGCCCGAGCAGGCGTTCGCGTTCGAGGCCATCGCCGATGGGGGCAACCAGCTGCTGTTGCGCTTCACGCCCGCGCGCGGCTATTACCTGTATCGCGACCGCACCACGCTTTCACTGGATGCCGGGGACGGGATCGCGCTGGAACGTCCGCGCTGGCCCAGGGGACAACAACACAGCGACGAGCACTTCGGAAATGTCGTCGTGTACTTCGACCAGGTGGAAGTCCCCGTCGCGTTGCGGCGCACGGTCAGCGATGCGAGACGCGCGACGCTGACGGCGACGTTCCAGGGCTGCCAGGACAACGGCATTTGCTATCCGCCGATGACGCGCAAAGCCGCGCTGTCGTTGCCGGCAGGGAACATCTCGACGCCAGCCCAAGCAGGGGCGACCGCAGTCGCGACCCCTCCCTCCGGACCATTCCAGGGCGCGACTTCCGTCGCTCCTGCAGGGGCCGCGGATGCGGATGCGGATGCTGATCCTGATGCAAACAAGGCGACACGGGAAACTCCTGCAGCTGGAGGCGCTGCTGCGCAAGGCACGCGCGCCGCGTCAGGAACGAGCGAACTCCCGCAGGCCGAAGACACCCGCATCGCCGCCTCGCTTACCGGGTCGGGACGCTGGCTGGCGCTGCTGGGTTTCTTCGGTTTCGGCCTGCTGCTTGCCTTCACGCCTTGCGTGCTGCCAATGATCCCGATCCTGTCGGGGATCATTGCAGGACGCGGGGAACGCATCGGCGCGCGGCGCGCGTTCTCGCTGTCGTTCGTCTACGTGCTGGCCAACGCGGTGGTGTTCACCATCGCCGGCGTCATTGCCGGATTGCTCGGCGCGAACCTGCAGGTCGCATTCCAGACGCCGTGGGTCATCGTTGCGTTCGCCGCGGTGTTCGTCGCGCTGGCGCTGTCGATGTTCGGCTTGTACGAATTGCAGTTGCCCTCGACATGGCGCTCGCGCATGGGCGCGATTACCGACCAGCAGAGCGGCGGTTCGTGGGCGGGCGTCGCCGCGATGGGCGCGTTGTCCGCGTTGATCGTGGGACCGTGCGTCGCCCCGCCACTCGCGGCCGCGGTCCTGTACATCGGGCAGACGCGCGATCCGCTGTTTGGGGGCGCGGCATTGTTCCTGCTGGCGATGGGCATGGGTGCGCCGTTGCTTGCGTTCGGTGTTGCCGCGGGGCGCGGCCTGCCCACCTCGGGTCCGTGGATGATGGCGGTGCAGCGCGTGTTCGGATTCATCTTCCTCGCGCTGGCGGTGTGGATGCTTTCACGCATCCTGCCGGGCGCCGCGACGCTGGGACTGTACGGCCTGCTCGCACTCGCTGCCGCGACCTGGTTGTTCTCGCTGGCGAAACCTTCCGTGGGCGACGGCGTGCGCTGGACAGCGCGATGCGCGGGCGTGGTTTTGGGCGTCATCGGCATCGCCGAGCTGTTTGGCGCGCTTGCAGGCAGCCGCGATCCGTTGCAGCCGCTGGCGGGCGTGATGGGCGAACGCGAATCGCGCGAACTCCATTTCACGATGATCAAGTCGGTCGACGATCTGGACCGCGAAGTTGCCGCCGCACGCGCCGCCGGCAAGCCCCTGCTGTTCGATTTCTACGCGGACTGGTGCGTGGCCTGCAAGGAAATGGAGAAGTACACCTTCACCCAGCCAGCGGTGCATGCGGCGCTGGAGGATTTCGTGCTGCTCAAGGCGGATGTCACCGCGAACGACGAGATTGACCAGGCGCTGATGAAGCGTTTCAACATCATCGGCCCGCCAGCGACGCTGCTCTTCATCGATGGCGCGGAGCGGCGCGACCTGCGGCTGTTCGGTTACGAAAAGGCCGATGCGTTCGCCAAACGCATCGAGAACGCTGCGCGATGAAACGACCCGGCAGCGGCGCCGGAAGGACGTCGGTACAACACGGGTCAAGGCCGTCATCCCCGCGCCCCCGGGAACCCAGGGACTCGGGCTTCAATCTCCGAAAGTCAGCGGACGACTCGCTTCGCTCGCCCCCTCCGGGCCGTGCTACACACGTCCAGCCCACGTCGCACTGGTCCAGCCTGCACGGGAAGGTCGAGGCCATCGCGTCTCGCACGTCATGAAGTCGAACACCGGACAGATTCTCCTGATCGCCTTCGTTGCCGCGACGCTGGGCCTCGTGGCGTCGTTCGCCATCAATGGCCCCGGCCCGCTGCTGGGAACCGAACTGGGCCAACGCGTGCTGCACGCCGTACTCTCGCGATCCGCGCCCGCACCGCCCGCGGGTACGCAGGTGGCCAGACGCGGCGAACCCGTCGCCGCGCTTTCATTGACGGGACTCGACGGCCAACTGGTCACGCTGCCGACCGCGTACGCAGGCCGCCCCCTCCTGGTCAACCTCTGGGCCACATGGTGCGGCCCCTGCATCAGGGAAATGCCCGAACTGCAGCGCTTCTCCGTCGAACAGGCGGCAAATGGCGTGCAAGTGGTCGGCATCGCCCTCGATGAAACCGAGGCCGTGCGTGGTTTCCTGGCCCGCACCCGGGTGACCTATCCTGTTCTGCTGGACCAGCCCGGCCCCACCGATGCAGGCGTGCGACTCGGCAATCCCAAGGGCGTGCTGCCCTATTCCATCCTGATCTCTGCCGACGGCCGCCTGCTCAAGCAGCGGATTGGTCCATTTGCAGAAGGCGAGATCGCAGCTTGGGTCACCCCTTAGGTCGGGTCTCCACGCGAGCGTTGCGCTTCAGTAAACAGGGCCTGGCGGAGCGCGGCCAGGCGCGGTGAATCCCGCCCTGCGCATGGCTGGCAATCGAGACTCCGCTCAAACACCCGCTTAAATCCGGCAAACTTCTGCGAACTGGACAGCATTCACCCCTTCAAGCAGACTGCGCCTCCGTTTGGCACCCTCCTGGCACATGGCGAAGCTGCTGGTCCTGCACGGCCCCAATCTCAATCTGCTCGGCAGCCGCGAGCCGGCCATCTATGGCCATGCTTCGCTGGAAACGATCGACCGCGATCTTGCTTCCCGTGCCACCGCGGCAGGCCACGCGCTCGAGAGCTTCCAGTCCAACGCCGAACACGAACTGGTGGACCGCGTGCAGGCCGGACGCAACGACGGCACCAGCTTCATCCTGATCAACCCGGCAGCGTTGACGCATACCTCGGTCGCCCTGCGCGATGCGCTGGCAGCCGTGGCCATCCCGTTCATCGAAGTGCACCTGTCCAACCCGCACGCGCGTGAGCCGTTCCGGCATACGAGTTATTTCAGCGACCTGGCGGTCGGCGTGGTCGCGGGCTTCGGGCCGCTCAGCTATGGCCTGGCGCTGGCGGCGGCGATCCAGCAGCTCGATCGCAAGGCGCAATAGCCCCACAACCCAACCAGCCCTGCCCGCTCCGCTCGGGAGGGTGACCAGACGAGGCCACCATGGACCTGCGCAAGATCAAGAAACTCATCGACCTGCTCGAAGAATCCAACCTCTCGGAAATCGAGATCAAGGAAGGCGAAGAGTCCGTTCGCCTTGCGCGCATGCCGCAGGGCGCCGCAGGCGCGTCGGCGCCGGTGTACATGCAGGCCCCGTTTCCGCAGCCGGCCTATTCCAGCGCGCCGATGCCGATGCAGTCGCCTACCGAAGCAGCCACCGGCGGCAGCGCCAAACCGCACTCCGACCCGGGGTCCAGTCCGGGGCAGGCTCTTCCCGACGGCCACGTCGTGCGCGCGCCGATGGTCGGCACCTTCTACACCTCGCCCTCACCGGACAAGCCCGCATTCGTCAGCATCGGCCAAGCGGTCAAGCAGGGTGAGACGCTGGGCATCATCGAGGCGATGAAGATGTTCAACCCGATCGAGGCGGACGTCAGTGGAACGGTGCTCAGCATCCTGGGCGAAAGCGGGCAACCGGTGGAATTCGACCAACCGCTGTTCGTGATCGGCTGAGGCGCTGACGATGCTGGACAAAGTCGTCATCGCCAACCGCGGCGAAATCGCGCTGCGCATCCTGCGCGCGTGCCACGCGCTCGGCATCCGCACGGTGGCCGTGCATTCCACCGTCGATCGCAACCTCAAGCACGTGGCGATGGCCGACGAGTCGGTCTGCATCGGGCCGGCGCCGTCGAGCGAAAGTTATCTCAACATGGCATCGATCATCGCCGCCGCGGAAGTGACCGATGCGCAGGCTATCCATCCAGGCTACGGGTTCCTTTCCGAGAACGCCGACTTCGCCGAACGCGTCGAGCAGTCCGGTTTCGTCTTCATCGGCCCGCGCGCAGACACCATCCGCCTGATGGGCGACAAGGTCGAAGCGATCCGCGCGATGAAGGAAGCCGGCGTGCCGTGCGTCCCCGGCAGTGGCGGTCCACTCGGCGACGACGCGGCGACCAATTCCAAAGTGGCGCGCGAGATCGGATATCCGGTCATCGTCAAGGCGGCGGGCGGCGGCGGCGGGCGCGGAATGCGCACGGTGCATACGGAGGCGCACCTCGCCAATGCGATCGCGACCACCAAGCAGGAGGCCAAAGCCGCGTTCGGCAACGACATGGTCTACATGGAGAAATTCCTCGAGAACCCGCGCCACATCGAAATCCAGGTGCTCGCCGATGGCCAGGGCGGCGCGATCCACCTGGGCGAGCGCGACTGCTCGATGCAACGCCGCCACCAGAAAGTGGTCGAGGAAGCGCCCGCTCCCGGCATCACCGAGCAGCAGCGCGCCGACATCGGCAAGGTCTGCGTCGAGGCCTGCATCCGCATTGGCTATCGCGGAGCGGGGACGTTCGAGTTCCTGTACGAGGACGGCCGCTTTTATTTCATCGAGATGAACACCCGCATCCAGGTCGAACACCCGGTCACCGAACTGATCACCGGAATCGACCTGGTGCGCGAGCAGTTGATGATCGCCGGCGGCCAGAAGTTGTCGCTGCGGCAAAGCGACATCGAGCTGCGCGGCCACGCCATCGAGTGCCGCATCAACGCCGAGGACCCCGATTCGTTCCTGCCCTCGCCCGGCCTGATCCAGCATTTCCACGCACCCGGCGGTCCCGGCGTGCGCGTGGATTCGCACATCTACGAAGGCTACAAAGTACCGGCCAATTACGACTCGATGATCGGCAAGCTGATCGTGCACGGCGCAACCCGTGAACAGGCCATCTGCCGCATGCGCGTGGCCCTGAGCGAGATGGTGATCGACGGCATCAAGACCAATATCCCCTTGCAGCAACGCATCCTTGCCGACGGCGGCTTCCAGCAAGGCGGGCAGAACATCCATTACCTCGAGAAACGGCTGGCAGAACGGAAGGAAAAGTCACTGTCGATCGTGTGATGTACTTTCCTGGCCGTGGGCACGCCCCACGTCGCGCCATATAGGCGTACTTCGAAGGGACAAGTGGTGTGGCAATGCTCGCAATGGATTTGCCGGGGCGAAAATCGCAGGCGCGCGCCGGGTGACCGCGAGGGGCAGCGGCCTTCATCAGGCTGAATCCGCATCGGGCCTCGGCGTTTACCCGCGCGTGTCGCAGATACCGTTAATCTTGCGCCATCAGCGCACACTCCAAAGCAGGCATTGCCATGCGGAACCCGATACGCCTGTTGACTCTGGCCAGTAGCATTTTGCTTCTCGGCGCCGCCTACGCGGCCATGACGACGCCTGCGAAGCCGCCGCTCGCAGCCCAGCAGGAAGTGCGTGCGTGGGCCGCGAGCGGCGGCAGCGTCGTGGTGCGCTGGAACCACGACCTTGCGGCGGATCTCGGCATCCGGATTTCGACCATCGGCAACGCGAGCAGGCTCGCCCACTCTGGCGGGGAGCGATTCAACCTCGACCGCGCCGCCAGGTTGCGCTTCAACGTCAAACGCGGATACCTGCATGCCTTCACCGGTGGCGCGTTGCGGGCTCGCGGCGGTTACTCGCTTGACCTCGGCAAGGGCAGCATCGCGCTGTCCGACTTCCGCCTGGTGCCGCGACTGGCGAAATCGGGACAGAACACGCAGCAGTTCAATCTGATCGGCGCCGACGGCACTGCCTGGTTCCACGTCGATCGGCTCATGCACGAACTCACCGAACACGACAGCAGGATTGCGGTGCGCACGTCCGACATCCGCATCAGCGCGGCGCTGGCCCGGCGCATCGGCCAGCCAGAGGTGACCGGATGGGCGATTGGCGAGGTGCAGTTCGATGCAGGCATCGTCGCCAAGGGCAGCGGCGCGATGCCGCTCTCAAACGCCATCACCTGGCACGGCGACCCGGCACCGAACGGCGATACCTACCAGAACGATCTCTTCATGCAGCGCATCACCGCGCAGTACATGCGCTGCAACGGCTGCACGGGTACCGATGGCAGCGGCGACGTGGTGATCACGCCTGCCTCGACGCTGCGCAACAACGTCAATGAAGGCAACATCGCAGCGACCGTGCCCGGCGACCCGCTTGGAACCAGCACCGCGCGCTACGCCGCGAGCATTCCCTGGTACAGCAAGTTCAGTGGCAATTTCGCGCCGTACAACAACGACCAGCATCCGTACCTGATCTGGAACATGTATCGGATCAACGCAGACGGCAGCTTCGAGCAGATCGGCCGCTCGGGCGTCAAGCAGGCCTTCCTGACCACCAACGGCGGATGCCTGGACAGCGGCGACTACAACTCACACGTGCTCGGACGCGGCTGCGAAGACACGTATTCCACCAGTAACAACGACTTCAACAATGCGCTCTCGCCGCGCTGGGAAATCCTGCCAGCGACTGGGCAGTGGGGCCGGTGCGGGTCGACCTTCGATACGAACTGCGACGGCGTCGCCAACGCGTCGCCAGCGACCGACGACTACTACCAGCGCCTGATCGTGGACGAGTCACAGATCACGCCGGCAGCGGGTACGTCGTGGCTGCTGGATTCCTGGTACCTCGCGCGCCAGGACATCAACATCTACAACTCGATGGCGACCGTGCGCACCACGCAGTCGTGGAACGGCAGCGTGTGGTTGGTCGGCTACGACACGCAGACGCTCGGGCCGGCCATCGACCGCTGGGTCGCACCATCGCCGAAGGTCGTCGGCGTCACTGGAACCCGCCGAGGGCACGACAACGTGCCGTCCTTCGATGCGGCATCGATGAACCGCGAGCTGGTGGTGAATGGCGCGCACGCCAAGGTCGCGGTGCGCGCAAACCGGATCGGCCCCAACCTGTGGCGCTATCACTACGCGGTCATGAACTTCGATTTCGCGTTCGCTGAAACCACCGGCGCCGAACCCAACCTGCGCATCACCAGCACGCGCGGCTTCGACGGATTTTCGCTGGCCACCTCCGCGGCGAGCAGTGGCACGGTGTTTCGCGACGGCGACCTCGATGCGAACAACGACTGGACCTTCGTACCGGGCGCCGGATCAGTACGCTGGAACAATGCCGCTTCCCCCGCCACGACGCTCGGTTGGGGCATGTTGTATTCATTCTCGCTGACCTCCAATGCACCTCCGCGGCTGGGAAAAGCCACCCTGCATGCCGCTGGTGCCCCCGCGCCGGTCAGTTACACGGTGCAGACGCTGGTGCCGTCCCGCTAAGGCGCAGATCCCGTGCGGACATGCCGTCCGCCGCAGCAAAGGTTCTGCAACCGCGACTTCGCCTACCCGCACCACGGGCTGCGATCGACTCCGGCTCGACCTGTTGCGCTAATCTGCCGCATGCCCTTTCTTGAACTCACATTGCGCTGCCGCGAATCCGAGCAGCCGCGTTACCAGGATGCCCTGGAGGATGTCGGCGCACTGGCGGTGACGCTGCTCGACGCCGACGCCGACACCGCAAACGAACACGCCATCCTCGAACCGGGCGTCGGGGAAACGCCATTGTGGGATGCGATGGTGGTAACGGCGTTGTTCCCCCACGACGCGGACGCGCTGCTGCTGCTGGCCGAACTCGACGCCTTCGATCCCACGCTCGACTGGTCGCATGCACGCTTCCGGCAGGTCGAGGACCAGGACTGGGAACGCGCGTGGATGGACCAGTACGCGCCCATGCGCTTCGGCGCACGCACCTGGATCGTGCCGTGGAATCATGCGCTTCCGGTGCAAGCCGACACGCCCGACGCCGCCATCGTGCGGCTCGATCCCGGGCTTGCGTTCGGCTCCGGCACGCATCCCACCACCGCGCTCTGCCTGCAATGGCTCGATGCGCTTGCGGTGGCCGACGCCCTGCAGGGACGCGACGTGCTCGACTTCGGTTGCGGCAGCGGCATCCTCGCGCTGGCCGCGCTGAAACTGGGTGCCGCGCATGCGGTTGGCGTCGACACCGATCCTCAGGCGTTGCTTGCCTCGCGCGACAACGCGCAGCGCAATGGGGTCGGCGCGCTGCTCGATGTTTTCCTGCCGGACGACGAAATCGCCGCGACCTATCCCATCGTCGTGGCGAACATACTCGCGTCCGCGCTGGACCTGCTGGCCGACAAACTCGCGTCGCGCGTGCAACCCGGCGGACGCATCGCGCTGTCCGGGATCCTCCAGGGGCAGGAAGACGAATTGCTGCTGCGTTACGGCACGTTCTTCGACGCGCTCGAGGTTGCACGGGAAGGTGACTGGCTGCGCATGGAGGGTGTTCGTCATGCTCGATGAGACTCGCGCGCATCGCCACAGCGCATTGGCCTCGCTACATCCGCGACCGCAGTGGCGGTCCGCGATCCAGGTGGTCCGTGGACCTGTCCTGGCGCAGATGCGCATGGAAGGTGCTGGCCATGATCCATCGAGCCGGGCACGCACCGGCGTGGTTGCATAGGCCATGTTCGTGAGCTGTCCGCATTGCCAGTCGCTGGTCGCCGTTGACGCCGTGACGGACGCAGCGCCGGATTTTTGCCCGTATTGCGATGGCGCGATCGGCGGTGGTGCGACAGAAATGGACTCGGGCGTGCAGTTGGACTTGCAGGAAGGCGTCTTCGCCAACACCGTCGTCCCGGCATCCGCCTCCACGGACTCTCCCGCGCCAGCCATCGATGTCCCTGTCGATGACGAGGATCGCGCCTCCGACGGCGGATCGGAAGTAGATGCGCACCCAACGGACAACACCCCCGCGCAAGCACCACAACGCGCGTCCGCAGCGCAAAACCGGCCTAAGCGCGCGCATCCCAGCTTCGCCAGACGCAGCGTCGCAGCTGAAGCGGCAACGCATCGCGCGCGCTGGCCTTGGCCGGTGGCGGCCTGTCTGTTGCTGTTGCTGCTGTTGCAATTGATGGTCGCTGACCGCGCGTCCATCGCGGCGCATCCGCGCTGGCGCGCGAGGATCCTCAGCGTCTGCGCCGCACTGCGCTGCGACATTCCGCCATGGCGCGAAGTGGGTGCATTCACCATGCTTGCGCGCGACGTGCACGCGCATCCCGCCACTGCCGATGCCCTGCTCATCCGCGCGGCATTCCGCAACGATGCGCGCTGGCCGCAGCCTTGGCCGCTACTGGTGCTGACGCTGTCCGATGCCAGTGGCCGCGTGACCGGCAGCCGCACGTTCACCGCCAATGAGTACCTGGGCGGAGCGCCGACGCAGAAACTCATCGCCACCGGCCAGACCGCCGCCGTCGCGCTCGAAATCGAGGAGCCCGTTCCCGACACCGTCTCGTTTTCTTTCGACTTCAGATGAATGCGAAAGTATTTTGACGGAATGCGGTTGTTTTCGTTGTCGGGCGCGCCGGGACCGCGCTAGACTCGCTCCCCCGTCGAGACATCCGGCGGCGCAGTTTTCCGGGGACGCCGCTTGAACAACGCAACCGATCGCACCGACAACGCCAGCCGCAGCGCACCGCGCACACCGTTGCGCGAACATGTCTCCAGCTCGGTGCGGCGTTACCTGCGTGACTTGAACGGTTGCAACAGCACCGACCTGTACGACGTCGCATTGCGCGAATTCGAGATCCCACTGTTCGTCGAAGTGCTGAACCATTGCGAAGGCAACCAGAGCCGCGCCGCGATGATGCTCGGCATCCATCGTGCGACGTTGCGCAGGAAGCTGAAGGATTACGGATTAGGCTGATCCAAGCGTTACGCATGCGGGATGCAGGCATCCAGGAAACAGTGGCAGCCTGCCGATTGCCTGATTTGCCTTCCTGCTGATTTCCTTGACATGGGATTCCGCCGGCTCATGCTCTCGAGCGCTACGGAAATGACGGGCATGGCAGCCTTCAGCTTTTGGCCTGACGCCAAACGCGCGCAGGTCGTGGGCGATGCGGCCGCTATAATTCGCGCTCTTTCACCGCACGATTCCCCGAATGACCCCTGACCGCCTGCCCATTCGCAGGGCCTTGTTGTCCGTGTCCGACAAGACCGGTCTGGTCGAGCTGGCGCATGCGCTGGCGGGCCGCGGCATCGCCTTGCTGTCTACCGGTGGCAGCGCACGGGCCTTGCGCGACGCGGGGCTCGATGTGACCGAGATGGCGGAGGTCACTGACTTTCCGGAGATCATGGACGGGCGCGTCAAGACGCTGCATCCCAGGATCCACGGCGCACTTCTCGGGCGAGCAGGCACGGACGACGCGGTGATGGCCGAGCACGGCATCGAGCCCATCGACCTGCTTGTGCTCAACCTGTATCCGTTCGAGCGCGTCTCGGCCGACGCCGCAAATTCCTTCGAGACCATCATCGACAACATCGACATCGGTGGTCCGGCGATGCTGCGTGCCGCAGCGAAAAACTTCGCCCACGTCGCGGTCGCCACCGATCCATCGCAGTACGGCGCACTGCTGGAAGAGCTCGCCGCACACGATGGCTCCCTGTCGGCAAAAACGCGTTTCTCGCTCTCGGTGGCCGCGTTCAACCGCGTCGCGCGATACGACGCCTGCATAAGCGATTACCTCTCCTCCATCGGCGATGACGGCGTACGCGCGACATTCCCGGCGCAGTTGAACGGCAACTTCACCAAGGTCATGGACCTGCGCTACGGCGAAAACCCGCACCAGCAGGGGGCGTTCTACCGCGACTTGTATCCGTCCGCGGGAACGCTTGCGACGTTTACGCAGCTGCAGGGCAAGGAACTCAGCTACAACAACCTCGCCGACGCCGACGCCGCGTGGGAATGCGTGCGCCAGTTCGCGCGGCCGGCCTGCGTCATCGTCAAGCACGCCAATCCCTGCGGCGTGGCCGAAGGAGCGGCGTGCGGCGATGCGTATGAACTTGCGTACGCGACCGATCCGACCTCGGCCTTCGGCGGCATCCTCGCGTTCAACGCGCGGCTGGACGCAGCGACGGCGAAAGCCATCCTCGATCGCCAGTTCGTCGAGGTACTGATCGCACCGGAATTCGATGGCGGCGCACTCGAATACTGCGCAAGGAAGGCGAACGTACGCGTGCTGCGTATCCCGCACGGCGACGGTGGCAACTGGTTCGACACCAAGCGGGTGGGTTGCGGCCTGTTGATGCAGACTGCGGACGATCGCATCGTCACGCGTGATGACTTGAAAGTCGTCACCCGGCGAACGCCGTCCGGCGACGAAGTCAACGATCTCCTGTTTTCCTGGCGCGTGGCGAAATACGTCAAGTCCAATGCAATCGTGTATGCCAAGGACTCGCGCACCATCGGCATCGGCGCGGGCCAGATGAGCCGCGTGGTCAGTGCGAAGATCGCAGGAATGAAGGCGGAAGAAGCCGGCCTGGTGGTGCAAGGTTCGGTGATGGCCAGCGACGCTTTCTTCCCGTTCCGCGACGGCATTGATGCCGCTGCAGCGGCTGGCATCAAGGCGGTGATCCAGCCGGGTGGCTCGATGCGGGACAGCGAGGTCGTTGCGTCCGCGGATGAGCATGGAATGGCGATGGTGTTTACCGGTGTGCGGCATTTCCGGCATTGATCGCCCAGCGTCCGTGGATACGCGTGGGCGCGACTGCTCACCACTCCGCGCTGGGTTGGATGACGAATGGGGGAGCTCGACACCATGAAAATTCTTGTCATCGGTTCCGGTGGCCGCGAACACGCGCTGGCGTGGAAGCTGGCGCAATCGCCGCGTGTCGATGAAATCATCGTCGCGCCGGGCAACGCGGGCACGGCGTCGGAAACGAAATGCCGCAATGTCG
The DNA here is from genome assembly GCA_039919835.1 of Luteimonas sp. Classification (GTDB taxonomy): domain Bacteria; phylum Pseudomonadota; class Gammaproteobacteria; order Xanthomonadales; family Xanthomonadaceae; genus JALYOU01. The sequence goes on along the minus strand of JBDSEX010000033.1, from coordinate 13,301 downwards.
CCATCAGTGCGGTCGACATCGATGGCTTGCTTGCGCTGGCGGAGCGCGAAGGCGTGGCACTGACGGTCGTCGGACCGGAACAACCTCTGGTCGCCGGCATCGTTGACTGCTTCCGTGCCGAAGGCCGGTGCATCTTCGGACCCACCGCGGCCGCCGCGCAGCTGGAAGGCAGCAAGGCGTTCGCCAAGGACTTCCTGGCGCGGCACGCCATTCCGACCGCGCATTACGCCGTACATACCGATGTCGATGCCGCGCTTGCCTACGTGCGCGCCAAGGGCGCGCCGATCGTCGTCAAGGCCGACGGCCTGGCCGCTGGCAAGGGCGTGATCGTGGCGATGACCTTGCCCGAAGCCGAAGCGGCGATCACCGACATGCTCGCCGGCAATGCATTCGGCACCGCGGGCGCGCGCGTGGTCATCGAGGAATTCCTCGAGGGCGAGGAAGCCAGTTTCATCTGCATGGTCGATGGCGCCACCGCGTTGCCGATGGCAACCTCGCAGGACCACAAACGCGTCGGCGACGGGGATACCGGCCCAAACACCGGCGGCATGGGCGCGTATTCACCGGCGCCGGTGGTGACCCCGGACGTGCATGCACGGGTGATGCGCGAGGTGATCCAGCCGACCGTGCGCGGCATGATCGCCGATGGCGTGCCGTTCACCGGGTTCCTCTATGCCGGATTGATGATCGACGGCAACGGCGCACCCAAAGTCATCGAATTCAACGTCCGTTTCGGCGATCCGGAAACGCAGCCGGTGATGCTGCGCCTGCAGTCGGACCTGCTGGATCTTGTCGAAGCCGCGATCGACCAGCGCTTGCACGACGTCCAGGCGCAGTGGGATGCGCGTCCGTCGCTCGGCGTGGTGATGGCCGCGGCGAACTATCCAGGTATCCCGCGCCTCGGTGATGTCATCAACGCCTGGGATGCACCGGATGTCGAAGGCACCAAGGTCTTCCACGCCGGCACCGCAGTGGAAGGCGGCCATGTGGTCACCAGCGGCGGCCGCGTCCTGTGCGTGTGCGCGCTGGGGGACTCCGTGGTCGATGCGCAACGCCGCGCCTATGCGGAAGTGGCGGGAATTTCATGGCATGGGGAATTTCATCGGCATGACATCGGATGGCGGGCGATCGAGCGGGAAAACGCTTGATGTTTTTCCTTCTCGTCCAGGAGCCGGTGGCGCGCAGCGACGGAGAGTGCGTAACGATTCCGCGTGCAGAGTTCGCCATGGACACGACCATCTGAGGGTTCACGCCCCGATACGCCTTCTGCACGTCGTCCGACGGGAGAACGAAGTACTCCTTCGCTACACTCCGCGCTGATCCCGGGGGATTCATGGCCCACAACCAGTTCGAGTTGCTCCGGCAACGCCGCTTCCTGCCGTTCTTCGCCACGCAGGCGCTCGGCGCGTTCAACGACAACGTCTATCGGCAGGCCATCATCGGCCTGTTGTTCTATCTGGGCGTCAGTCCCGAGCAACGCACGCTGTACACAAACCTCGCGCCGGCACTGTTCATCCTCCCGTACTTCCTGTTTTCCGCCACCGCCGGCCAGATCGCGGAGAAGCTGGAGAAGTCCCGGCTGATCCGCATCACCACCGCGATGGAAATCGCGATCATGTCGCTGGCCGCGGTCGGCTTCCTGACGCAGAACATGATCGTGCTGCTGGTTGCACTGTTCTGTACAGGCCTGCAGTCGGCGCTGTTCGGGCCCGTGAAGTATTCGATCCTCCCGTCGGTGTTGAAACCGGAAGAGTTGACCGGTGGCAACGGCCTGGTCGAGATGGGCACGTCGATCTCGATCCTGACCGGCATGCTGTTTGGCGGATTGATCTTCAAGCTGGCCGGCGGGCACGGGCCTGTGGTGGCCGCGACTGCCATCGTCATGCTGGCGATCACCGGCAACCTGGTCAGCCGGGCGATCCCGCGTGCGGAACCCGGTGCGCCGGAGTTGAAGATCAACTGGAATCCAGTTCCCGAATCGTTGGCCGTGTTGCGGCTCGCGAAAAAACAGCCAGCAGTGCGCAACGCGATGCTGGGCGTTTCATGGTTCTGGTTCATCGGCACGGTGCTCACGGCCAACCTGCCGACCTACGCCGACATCAATCTCGGTGGCACCGACACGCTGTACATCCTCGCGCTGGCGCTGTTCTCGATCGGCACCGGCGTGGGTTCACTGTTGTGCGAGAAGCTGTCGGCGCGCACGGTGGAAATCGGACTGGTGCCGCTCGGGGCATTCGGAATCAGCGCCTTCCTGCTGGACCTGTACTTTGCCCGCATCGGTGTTGCAACGAAGACCGGACTGGATGTCAGCGCCTTCCTGCAACAAGCCGGAAGCTGGCGCATCGCCATGGACCTGGTCGGCATCGGACTTTTCACCGGGCTGTTCGTGGTGCCGTTGTTCGCGCTGATCCAGGGTCGAACGCCGAAAAACGAAATCTCGCGCGTCATTGCCGCGATGAACATCCAGAACGCGGCACTGATCGTGACTGCGGCGGTGCTTGGCATCGTCGTGCAGCGTTATTTCGGCTGGACGATTCCACAGGTGTTCCTTGCACTCGCCATCGCCAATGCGTTGGTTGCGATGTGGATCTTCGCGCTCGTCCCCGAATTCCTGATGCGATTCCTCAGCTGGGCGCTGGTGAAGACGCTGTACCGGCTGCGCCTCCACGGTATCCGCAACGTTCCAGACGAGGGCCCGGCGCTGCTCGTGTGCAACCACGTCAGCTACATGGATGCATTGATCCTCGCAGGCGCGATCCCGCGGCCGGTGCGGTTCGTGATGTACCACCGGATCTTCAACATTCCGGTGATGCGCTGGATCTTCCGCACCGCCAGGGCGATCCCGATTGCGGGCGCGCGCGAGGACCCGGCGCTGATGCAGCGCGCGTTCGACGAAATCGATGCGGCGCTGGCGGAAGGTGAACTGATCGGCATTTTCCCGGAGGGGCGGCTGACGGCCGATGGCGCGATCGCGCCGTTCAAGTCGGGGGTCGAGAAGATCCTTGCGCGGGCGCGCGAGGCGGGTCGTCCCGTGCCGGTGGTGCCGATGGCGCTGCGCGGGATGTGGGCGAGCATGTGGAGCCGCCGCAGCGTGCAACCTGAAAGCGGGACACCGGGCCGCATGCGCATTCCGCGGCGATTTCGTGCGCAGGTGGAGGTTGTAACGGGTGCGCCCGTTGATGGCAGCGAGGCGACATCACAATCGTTGGAAGCGAACGTCCGTGAGTTGCGTGGCGACGCGGTGTGATCAGCACGGGTAGACACATCAAGGATCTGTTGCGCCGTTCCCAATCGAGCGGTCCTGGAACGCGCGGCGGTCACGGCGCCTGAAATTGATGCGTGAGCTTGCAGGTGGATCGCACGCGGCGACTGTGCAAGGCCTGGAACATTCACGGATTATTATCGCGGCGCCCACCAGCATGTGATCGCCACTTACCGTGGCACTGTCGGTCGATGCGCCGGCCCATTCGAGACATGGAGATCTGACACTCATGAATGCCATCAGGAACAAGGCCCGTTGGGTCATCACACTGGGCCTGCTTTTGGGTGCGCTGTCGTTGGCGGGTTGCGACGACGAATGCACGGGGTCCAACTGTCCGCGCCCGAGTACGCCGAGCCCTGGGCCCAGCCCCAATCCGTAAGGTGGAAGATGCGCATTGCCGGCTCCCCGGGGCCGGCAATGTGTTGTGTCGCGTGCATTCGCAGTGCGCGCTGTCCTTGGCACTGCACGTCGACCTGCAGGTGTTACCGGAAAAAAACTTCTCGTCGCCTAGGGGGACGCACCTGGTACGTCAGGCCACCCAGCCGGCGATGACGAACAGTGCGATCACCGCGAGCCACAGCAGCAGGATGCGCCAGACCAGGCTCATCGCGTCGCGCAATTCGGGGAGCTCCGGGGTTGAGGCGACGACGGCAGTCGAGGTGGCCACACCCGATTCGGCGTAGTCCATGGCTTCGTCCGCCAGCTCGCTCTTGACGCTGGCGCGCGCGGCAGCGGCAAGGAATGCGGTATCCAGCCCGAATGCGGTGCCGCCTGCGTCGCGCCATGCGCCGAGGACGGTGTCGAAGTTGCCGACGAGTGCCATTGAAAGCGTCATCAGCTGCGCCACCGGCCAGTCGAGCATGGCGACCAGGGTGCGCGCGCCGGCAGCGGTTTCGGCGGGCAAGGTGCGTGCGAATTCGCCTTCCGCCGAGAGCGCCGCGAGGCGGTAAAGCAATGCGCCGAACGGCCCCAGCAGTAGGAACCAGAACAGCACTCCGAACCAGCGTCGCAGGCCGTTTTGGAAGACCGCATCGACGAGGCTCGCGCCATCCAGCGAAACGCCCTCGCCACCGGGCCAGAGTTTGGCTGCGGCATCGCGACGCGCGACCGGATCGCGTGCTTCGACGATCGCGTCGACATCCAGATCCAGGTCACGGGGTCCCCATGCGTAGAACAGCACGACGACCCCGAGCAGCAACCCTGCCAGCCCGAGCAGTGGCTCCTGCAGCGCGAGCTGGAACAAACCCACCACCACCAGCGGCGGCACCAGCGCCAGCACGATGCCGTAGCGTCCGCGCCAGACGCTGCCCTCTGGGAATCGCGCATCGAGCCAGCGCAACCAGTTGCCGTACCAGGCGAAGTGGCGAACGGACGCGGCCAGCGATTGCGCGAGATGCCCAAGGACGAGCGCGACGATTACGGCGATGAGAGTGGCGGCCATGCCCGGATTCTACCTTGCAGGTTTTACGAGGCGATCAGGACGACTGCAGCGTGGGCGTTGGCATCCCATCAGTCAGGCTCCGACCGTCCTTGACGCATGCATCGTGAAGCGCGATGGCGCAAGGTCAACCTTGCGTGGCTGACGCGTGCCAGGTTTCCACCAGCCAGCGCGAAATCGAAATGGAGGGTGACAGCAACAGCTCGCCGTCGCGCGCTTCACCGCGGATTGCGCGGCCGACTTCGTCGATGTCGAACCAGCGTGCGTCTTCCAGTTCGTCGCCGGTGCGCGGCGGGTCAGGGTCGGCATCGGCAACGAAGCCGAGCATCAGGGAACCGGGAAACGGCCACGGTTGCGAGGCGAGGTAACGGCTGGCGCGCACGCGCACGCCGCTTTCCTCCAACACCTCCCGCGCGACGGCCTGCTCCAGCGATTCGCCTGGCTCGACGAATCCAGCCAGTGTCGAATAGCGAAGCCGTGGCCATCCCGCCTGCCGGCCGAGCAGCAGCCGCGCGCCGTCGGTCACGGCCACGATCACCGCCGGATCGGTGCGCGGGTAATGTTCGGCCTGGCATTGCGTGCAGCGTCCGCACCAGCCCGCGCGCACGAAGGCGACTTCGCCGCCGCAGGCGCCGCAATGCCGGTGCCGCGCGCGCCAGTGCTGCATCGCGCGGGCCTGGGCGAACAGCGTAGCCTCGAACGGCGACCACAACGCCGCGGCGCTGCGCAGGTCGATGCGATTCGGCGCGTCGAGTTCAAGGGTCTCGGCCTGTGCGGCGAACCAGGCCTGGCCGCCATGCAAACCCAGGAACAGCGCGGTGCCGGGTCCACCGCCGACTTCGGCACCCAGTGGCGCGAACAGTGCATTGCCGGCATCCGCCAATGCGCGGCCCTCGGCATCGAGCATCAGGATGCGTGCCTGTGGCCAGCCTGTCGAAAGTGCTTCAAGGTCATCGCGCAGGTGATCGGCGCGATCGAGCGCGGCATCGACGAAGGCGAATGGCGCCGGCGGCGGGGTCATGCGCGGATGGCCACGGTGATGCGGTGCGCTCACACCGTGAACGAGGAGCCGCAGCCGCAGGTCGACTTCGCATTCGGATTGCGGATCACGAACTGCGCGCCATGCAGGCTTTCGCTGTAGTCGACCTGCGCGCCCATCAGGTATTGCAGGCTCAGCGGATCGACCAGCAACGTCACCCCGTCGGTGCGGATGGCGAGGTCGTCTTCGCCCTGCGCCTCGTCGAACTCGAAGCCGTACTGGAAACCGGAACAGCCACCGCCCTGGATGTAGACGCGCAGCTTCAACGCATCGTTGCCTTCCTCGACGATCAGCTCGCGCACCTTGCTGGCGGCCGCCTGCGTGAACAGCAGCGGCGCGTCGAGTTGCTGGTAGCTGGCTTCGGTGGTCATGGCATCAAGATGGGGCACACGGGAGATCGATTCAATCTTTAATGTCGCGCAAATCAACCGCAAGACCATACTCGCCGCGGATCAGGCCTGATGCACGCAGTTCAAGCACATGATCAGCAACTGCGATGCGCCAGCGGCGTGTACCACTGCATGGATCCCAGAGAGCGTGGATCCGTGTGATCCGTCGCAAAAAGGCCTTGCGGCACGGTCAGGGCGCGTCGGTGGCGTCGGCCCACGGGAACGCCTGTTCGGCGCTGCCGCCGCGGTCGGCCTTGACCTGGGCGATGACCCGGCCGGGGACGAACCCTTTCGGCAGCACCAGGCTGCCTTCGAGCCGCTGGAAATAGCGGAAGTCGAAGCGCTGCGGGGGCGCGTTCGGGGCCTGCAACAGGTCGGCCCAGCCCAGCCGCGTCAGCCTGCCGTCGCGGGTCCCTTCCACGCTCAGGGTCAGGCCGCCCTTGCTGACTGCACCGCGATTGAGGTTCTGCGTGAGCATGGCGATGTATCGCCAGCTGCCATCGCTGTCGCGGCGCAGCTCGACGTCGTGCACGCTCAAGCCCTTGCGCTGGCCGGTGGAGCCGACCAGTCGCTCGTAGAAGGCGACGTCGGCGCGCAGGCCGGCCACCTCCTCCTCGCGTTCGGCCAGCGTCTGCTGCAGTTCGCGATTGGCCTGGCGGCTGATCCGGTCGGACATCTGCAGGGTGGCAACGCGTTGCTGGAGTTGTGCGTCGGCCGCCGAAGGAGCTGTGATCGGGACCGCCGCCGGAGTCGTGCGATCGCCTGCCCAGAACCAGAGACCAGCCAGCGACGCGATCCAGAGTGCGGCGATCAACGCGGTCATCCCTTGGGGCTGCCGGGGTGGCCGATGGTTCACCATGCGCTCGTCCCGCGCTGGACCGGGTGCGTCCAGGGGCGCTCGCTCAGACATGGGATCGCTCATCGGCTGCAGCACCCTGAAGTATCGGGACACGCATTGTACGGATCGGGCCGGGAGCCCCGCCGCCGGGACGCGTCGGGCAGGTCGCATGACGATCAGGTTTTTTACAGCACCGTGACGATCGCTTCCTATACTCCACCAGGTACGGCCCAGCGCGGCCGCGATGCAAGGAATCCGCCGTGTCCGAAGCCCACCTGTTCGCAATTGGCGTGCTGCTCGCATGGTTGGCGGGGATCCGCGTGTACCTGACGGTGTTCGGAGTCGGCCTGGCTGGGATGTTCGGCTGGATCGACCTTCCGCAGGCGCTGCAGGTCACGCAGTCGCCATGGGTGCTGGGCGTTTCCGGTGCGCTGGCGATCGCCGAATTCTTCGCCGACAAGATACCGGGCGTGGATTCGGGCTGGGACCTGTTGCATACCCTGTTACGCGTGCCCGCGGGCGCATTCCTCGCAGCGGCGGCCATGTCGCCCGACGGTGAGCTGGGTGCCGGCGTGCTCGCGACAGGCGCGGGCGTGGCCTTGACCAGCCATCTGCTCAAATCCGGGTCGCGCGCGCTGATGAACACGTCACCGGAGCCGGTGAGCAACTGGACGGCGTCGGTGACGGAAGACGTGGCCGTGGTCAGCGGGCTGGCATTGGCGTTCTCGCATCCGTGGATCGGGCTCGGCATCGTGGTGTCGGTAAGCCTGTTGTTCGCGCTCGGCGTATGGTGGCTGTGGCGCAAGCTCTTCCGCCGCGCACCGCGGCCGCAGCCCGGTACGGGTTGAAGGCAGCACGCTCGCGCACGAGGTGGCCTGATCGCCGCGCGAGACGCGTTGTGAACCATGCGCGCATGAACGCTCATGCGCATACTGTGGAAATCGCCTAGGGGGGCTGATGTCCGCTACCGGACCCGATTCGCGCTCGACCTCCGCACCGCCCGGCACCGACGACCGCATCGCGGCCGGAGACGCCCCGGGCGCGCCCGAAGTCACCCGCTACGCACGCCGCGCCGAAGCGCCCCCGCCGCAGTATTGGCGGCGCTGGCATGGCGATGCGCCGGGCGCTGATGCTGCAGGCGCTGATGCTGCTGGGGCTGATGCTGCAGGGGCTGATGCTGCAGGGGCTGACGCTGCAGGGGCTGATGTTGCAGGGACTGCTGGTGCGGGCGATGCAGTGGCAGGGAATGGGCCGGTCGGGCACATCCCGCCTGCCTCGATCGACACGTCGCCAGCGGTCGCCGGGGATGGATCGTCCGCCCGTGCCAAGCCGATCGCCAGCGCCGTGAGTGCCACCGTGGCGACGGATCCCTATCGCATCCTGATCGTCGAAGACGATCCCAGCCAGGCGCTGTTCGCCGAGGGCGTGCTGAAAGGCACCGGAATGGAGACGATGATCGTGAGCGAATCGTCCGGCGTGATCGACGCACTGGAACGTTTCCATCCGGACCTGGTGCTGATGGACCTGCACCTCCCCGGACTCGATGGTCTTGCGATGACCGAACAGATACGAGCGCATGAGCAGTTCCTGCACATGCCGATCGTGTTCCTGACCGGAGATCCAGACCCTGACCGTCAGTTCGACGTGCTGGCAGGCGGGGCCGACGACTTCCTCAACAAGCCGATCCGGCCGCGGCATCTGGTCGCCGCCGTGCAGAGCCGTGTGCAGCGTGCGCGCAAGCTCAGCCAGAGCCGGATGCTCGCGCCGCAGCCTTCGCCCGAAACCGGCCTGCTGCCGCGCGCGTTCCTGATCGCACGTCTTGCAGAGGAACTGCTGCAACCCACGGTGACAGGCGCGCTGCTGTTCATTGAAATTGCCGGCACGGCGCGCCTGCGCGAACGCTACGGATATGCTTCCTACGAACAGATCATGGCCGGCGCCGGGCTGCGCCTGGCCGCACTGGCCGCACTGGCCCCAACGTTCGATGCAAGCCGCACCGGGTTCGCGCGGCTCAATGACAGCGCTTTCCTGGTACTGGCGCCGGGACTCGCATCGGCGCGGATCGAGGATTTCGCACGGACTTTGCGCGACGGCTTGGCCGATTGCACCCTTGGCACCGCTGAACAGGCAATCCGCCTGCGCGCGACGGTGGGCGCGGTCGATCTAGGCCACGGATTCGACGATGTCGGGGCGGTGCTCGACGCTGCGGAAAGCGCCCTGCGCGGCGCGCGCGAAAGTCCGGCCGGGTTGAAGCTGTTGGCGCCGATGCAGCGCCGCGCGGCTGACGATCCCGCCCTCGGCGACGTGGTGCGCGAGGCGCTGAAGGACGATCGGCTGGAACTTGCATACCAGCCCATCGTCGCGGTGGCCGGCGGCGACGATGCGCAATACCAGACGCTGCTGCGCCTGCGAACGGAGGATGGGCAGCTGCAGTCGGCCGGCCAGTTCCTGCCTGCGCTGGAAGATACGGCGCTGCTGCAGGAGCTCGACCACTGGGTGCTTGAGCAGGCCGTGGCAACCTTGCGTCGTCGCGGGGCGGAGCATCGGCCGCTGCGGCTGTTCGTGTCGCAGTCGCCGCGTTCGCTGTCGCGCCAGGCCAGCGCCGAATGGCTGCTGGACGCCATCGCCACCCAGCGCATCGAAGGCACGTCGCTGGTCATCGACCTGCGCCTGTCCGACGCGCTGATCCACACGGTCACCCTGCTCGAGTTCTGCCAGCGCCTGATGGGCGCCGGCGTGCAGTTCTGCCTAAGCCAATACGAACAGAGCGAGGAAGCGCAGACCCTGCTGGCGCAGTTGCCGCTTGGCTACCTGCGGTTGTCGTCGCGCTATTCCGAAGCGCAAGCCTCGCCTGCGCTGCGCGATGAGATGCGTGCAGTCATCGATCGCGCGCACCGGCTCGGCCTGCAGGTCATCGGCCACCAGATCGAAGACCCGCAAGCGGCCGCTACGCTGTGGATGAGCGGCATCGACTACATCCAGGGCAACCTGGTGCAGGTTGCAAGCGACGACCTGGAATTCGATTTCCAGAGCGCGGTGCTCTGAACGCGGGAAATCCTTCGCCGCTGTTCGCGCGCTGGCTGGCGTTGGGCGCAGCGGCGGGAGCGGCCATCGCACTGGCGATGGAACAGGCCGGATGGGGCAGCATGCGGCTGGCGGCCCTGGTGCTGGTCCTGCTCGCATTGTTCGGCGTGATCGCGATCGTGCTGTCGCTGCGCCGGCACGAGGTCGAGTTCCGCGCGCGCGCGCTGCACGCCGACCGCGGGCGCGCGGAGGTCGATGCGCTGCAGCGGGAGATCCGTCGCCACCAGGAACTTGAACGCCAACTGCAGCAGGCCAAGGCGACTGCCGAGTCGGTGGTGCTGGCGAAGGGCGAGTTCCTTGCCACGATGAGCCATGAAATCCGCACGCCGCTGAACGGCGTCATCCCGATGCTGGATCTGCTGCTGTCGATGTCGCTGCCGCAAAGCCAACGCGACCTGGTCCGCACCGCATACGCCTCGTCGCAGCAATTGCTGCGGATCGTCGACGACATCCTCGACTATTCCAAGCTGGAGGCGCACCGCCTCGAGCTGGAAAGCAACGTCTTCAACCTGCGCGAACTGCTCGAGGACGTGACGCAGTGGATGCGCCATCCGGCGGACATCAAGGGGCTTCGCCTGCACCTTGAGATGGACCCCGCCGTCCGGCTGCCCGTGCGTGGCGACCAGGTGCGGCTGCGGCAAGTGCTTGGCAACCTGATCGGCAATGCGGTCAAGTTCACGGAAAAGGGCTCGGTGACCGTGACCGTGAAACGGCTGGGCGAGAACGCCGGCCAGCACCTGCTGCGGTTCGAAATCACCGACACCGGCATCGGCATCTCCGAACAGGCGCAGAAGCAGCTGTTCACCGCATTCGCACAGGCCGACGCGTCCACCACGCGACTCTATGGCGGCACCGGACTCGGCCTTGCCATCTGCAAACGCATCGTGGACCTGATGGGCGGACGCATCGGCGTGCAGTCGGACGCCGGCGTCGGGGCCACGTTCCATTTCGAGATTCCGCTGACCAAGGTGCAGGGCGACCTGGTCGCGCGTCCCACCGACGCCAGCGGCGCGCGACTGTTGCTGCTGAGCGTGGACGAGCAGTTGCGGCGCCGCCTGAGCATGCTGCTACCCAACTGGGGTCTGCGCATCACCGCCGTGGACACGGTCCACGAGGCGCTCGACCGCCTGCGCGTCGCCGCGCAGCAGGGCGCGCCCTGGCAGTACTCGGTGGTGCTCGCGGACCTCGCCGGCATGCGCGGGACCGCCATTGCCCTCCACCGTAATCTGGAGCGGCAGGCACTGTACGGGGATGTTCGCCTGGTGTGCCTGTCGAGCGACGACCTCATTCCCGATGAGCTCAGGCAACCTGGCGTGGCCTGCCTGCCCCGGCACGTGGGCGACGCTGAACTGCGCACTGTACTCGTCGCCCCTGCGCCGGCATCGGCACCGATGGGTGGCCTTGGGCAGGTCGCACGGCGTGGGGAAGGCGCCGCGGTGCGCAGGCGGCAGTGGCACGGAAACCTGCTGCTGGTCGAGGACAACCCGGTGAACCTGTTGGTGGCGCAAGAGCTGCTGAAGGTGCTGGGCCTGGCCTGCGACACCGCCGTCAACGGCGAGATCGCGCTGGAAAAGATGGCGCGGTCGCGCTACGACCTGGTGCTGATGGACTGCCAGATGCCAGTGCTGGATGGCTACGGCGCCACGCGTCGCTGGCGCGAGATGGAAGCAACCGCGGGCGCGACACGGCTGCCGATCGTGGCGATGACCGCGAACGCCATGGCCGGCGACCGGCAGAAATGCCTGGACGCCGGCATGGACGATTACCTCGCCAAACCCGTGACCCGCGCGCAGCTCGACGACTGCCTGTCGCGCTGGCTGTCCGAGCGCGGAGGCGACGAACCCGACGAGGACCGCCGTCACCCGGCCGAGGGCCGCGTCGACCCACCGAAGGAGCCCGTGCCCATGATCAACATCGCCACGCTCGACGAACTCGAAGCGGTGATCGGCCGCGGCGTCGGCCAGATCATCGCGACGTACCTCGACACCACCCCGCGCCTCATCGCGCAGATGAAATCTGCCGCCGAAGTGCCTGACCTTGCGCTCCTGCGCGAGCTGGCGCACAGCCTCAAGTCGTCCAGCGGCAATCTCGGCGCGGAAACGCTGTCCGAAGCGGCCAAGCGCATCGAACTGGATGCACGTCAGGAAACCCTCGAACGCCCCGCGGCGGCCGTGGCCGTGGTTGTCGCTGAATTCGAGCGCGTGCGTCCATTGCTGGTTGCGCGGATGCATGCGGCTTCAGCTGCACCCGCGGTTTGAGGCCGCAGCGCTGGGAGGACCCCGCGCGGCGGAGCCGGCCGCATGGTGTTCCGCCGCGATGAACGTTGCAGGCGTGGTCCCGCTCGCTGACCACATGCAGCGGACTCGGCTGCGCCGGTTCCCCCGCCACCGGTAAAACGCCTTTTGCGAGCCACGTCACTCGCGCATCTTGCCCTGCAGGTAATTCTGCTCGCCGACGCGCACCATGAGTTCGAGCTGCGTTTCGATCCAGTCGATGTGCTCTTCCTCTGACTCGAGGATGTCGGCGAACAACTTGCGGCTGACGTAATCGTTGACCGCCTCGCAATCGACGATGGCGTTGCGTAGGACCGGCAGCGCTTCCAGTTCAAGCGCGAGATCGCACTCCAGCAATTCGCGCGGATTCTCGCCGATGCGAAGTTTGCCCAGCGCCTGGAAATTTGGCAGCCCTTCCAGGAACAGGATGCGCTCGGCGAGCTTGTCGGCGTGCTTCATCTCGTCGATCGACTCGTGGTACTCGTGCTCGGCCAGTTCCTTCAGGCCCCAGTTCTTGAGCATCTTGGCGTGCAGGAAATACTGGTTGATCGCAGTGAGCTCGTTGTACAGCGCCTTGTTGAGGTGCTCGATCACTTTCGCATCGCCTTTCATCATCGCCCTTCGATCCGTTTCGATGGCGCGACTCTAGACCTGCGCGGCCGCGGATGAGGAAACGCGAATCACGCGCATTTCCCCTGGATCGACATCAAGCGGTGGGAGCTTCTCGCGCGGAGGCCAGGTGCGGCCACGCGTCATGCGCGAGCACGTGCCAAGGCAAACGAATGCGGAACACGAGTGGAAGACCGTAGGCTCGGGCTCGACCCACAGCGATTCATCGGCCGTGGAACACCATGGTGTGGGATGGAAATGGCAGGGCCACACCCAGATAAGCAGCGCCGGAAGCTACCCCCGGTCCTGGGCAGGGCGCATCAGGCAGCGTTGGACAACAGCTGCAGGTCGATGCGCCCGACCGCGTCC
>JBDSEX010000246.1:0-5175 GCA_039919835.1 Luteimonas sp. | reverse complement strand
TGCCGAACCTGCCGGAAGTGCGCAAGCTGATGATGCAGGACCGGGATCGCAATTCCCGCATGTGGCGCAAGCTCGAAACCGACGCCCGCTATCGGGCGATGGCGCGGCGCACCTGGCTGCAGCGTTTCGGCCGGCCACCGCCGCACATGGACACGCCGGCAAAGGCGCAGGCGGTGGTGGCGGCGCAGATCCAGCGCGCGGCGATCGCAGTCCACAGCTTGCGCGCGCGCGGCGTTGACGTGCTGTTCGTGCGGCCACCGAGCAACGGCCCGCTGTATGCCGGCGAGCAGCACGCATTTCCCCGTGCGCGCACTTGGGATCGCCTGTTGCAGGCGACCGGCGCACCCGGAATCCACTTCGAGGATTACCCGCAGCTGCAGGGCTACCAGCAGCCGGAGTGGTCGCACCTGTCGGCGTCGGAAGCCGACCGCTTCACCGCGGCGCTGGTGGCGATCATCCATCGCGACCATTGGCGCGATGGCGCGCGCGCGACGATGCCGGATGCGGCGCCCGACGGTGCAAGTGTCCAATCGCCTTGACGACACTCACGCGAGCGCCCCGTGGGGCGCTCATGCGAATGCGGACCCGCTTGTTGCTTCGGCGCTTGTTGCTTCGGCGCTGATTAATTCGGCGCGTTATTGCCTCGGCGCGTAATTTCTTCGGCGCGTTGTTACTTCGGCGCGTTGTTACTTCGGCGCGAGAATGGGCGTCAGGTAATCCGGCCGGCCGGTGATCCGCTCAAGATGCGGGTAACGCAACCCGTCGTGGTAATCGACGTTGATCGTGCGGAAGCGGTTGAACTCCTTGACCATCAGTCGGATCGGCGCCTTGTCGCTTTTCGCCGCCTTGATCGCATCCTCCAGCGCGTCCTTGTTGTACTCCAGGTCGTTGATCGCGACCAGCGTCATGCCGCTGCCGACGCCGGCGTTGAACGCCGCGCTGTCCCAGCGCACTTCGCCGACCTTGCCGTCCTTGTCGGCGCCCAGGCCGAGTGAATAGATGTAGTCGACGGCGCCGTCGGCATCCTTCTGCCGGGCCTTGGCCAGCGCATTGGGCGTGTCCTTGTAGACAAGGCGCCAGCCGCTGGCTTCGATGCCACCGGTCACTGGCGTCTTGCCATCAAGGCGTTGCCGCAGGAACGTGGTCCAGTCGTCGGCCAACACGCCGTTGAGCGTGGCGACGACCTCCTCGAACGTGTACGGCTTCTGCGTCTTCCACACGCCGTCATCGACACCGAAGAACGCGCGGGCGAAATCATCCAGCGATTTCTTCCCGCCGGTCTTGCTGCGGATGCGCGCGTCGGCTTCGAGCCAGATCAACTGCCCAGCCGAGTAGTAGTCCTCGCTCAACTGATAGCCGCGGTACGGCTTGGGGCTGCGTCGCGAGATGATCGGGTCGTTGGTGGTGTCCTGCACCGAACGCCACGCGAACCCCGGGCGGTTATCGGCATAGGTCGCCGCGACCAGCGCGATGGCATCGCGCGAGGCCTCGATCGGACGCAGTCCGCCGCGTGCGGTCAGCACGTTGCCCCAGTACTGGGTCTGGCCTTCGTACACCCAGAGCAGGCTGTCCTGCATCGGCACGTTGTAGTTCGGGGTCCAGAGATCTGCCGGGCGGCGGAATTTTCCATTCCACGAATGCGTGTACTCGTGCGCCAGCAAATCGCTGCTGCCGACCTTGCTGTCCCAGTCGGTGAAATAGTCGGGATTGAGTCCGTTTTCGCTGGACCGCTGGTGCTCCAGGCCGTTGCCGCCCATCTGCTTGGACAGCGAGAACAGGAAGTCGTAGTGGTCGTAGTGCTGCGCGCCGAACAGCTTCACCGCTTGCTGCACCATCGCAACATGCTTGGCAATGTGTTCGGGCTTGGCTTCAAGGTTCTTCGCCGCATCGGCGACCACGTTCAGCCGCACCGGCACCTTCGCGCCCGGCGCAAGGTCGATCTGCTTGAAGTAGCGCCCGGCATACACCGGCGAGTCGACCAGCACCTCCAGCGACACCGGCTTGTAGCGCA
Organism: Luteimonas sp.; assembly: GCA_039919835.1. Lineage (GTDB taxonomy): Bacteria > Pseudomonadota > Gammaproteobacteria > Xanthomonadales > Xanthomonadaceae > JALYOU01. Next base: position 3,164 of record JBDSEX010000246.1, on the reverse strand, counting down.
CCACGTCGCCACTGCGCTGCTCGACATCCAGCGCGCTGGCGGCCTGCCAACCGGCGGGATAGGTCACGGTCGGCGCATACGTGATCTGGCTGGCGTAATGCCCGGCCGGATACAGCACCACGGCGTTCCACTGCAGGTTGAGCATGTTCGGGGTCATCACCACGCGCCCCTGCGCACCATCGGTCGGGGTGAGGTACTGGTACTCGGTGGTGACCGACTGCACGCCGGCGGGAACATCAAACTGGAAGGCGAACACGTTCAACGGGTCGCGCTTCCACGTGATCGGCTGGCCGTTGCCGGTGATCCTGAGCCCGGCGAGTTTGTCGATCGGGCCGGAAGGCGCGTGGTTGCCTGGCAACCATTGCGGGAACAGCAGCGTCATCGGTCCCGCCTGCACCGGCACGGTCTGCCTGACCTTGATGATGCGCTGCGCCAGGCCGGTGGCATCGACGGCAATGGCGACCGTGCCCGGCGCGTACGGGAGGTCCTGCGGAGCTGTCTGCGCCAGCGTGATCGCGGACACCAGAGGCAGGAAGATCAGCGCGGACAATCTTGCGGAAGACTTGTGGGGCATTGGCGCGGTTCCTGGCGGGCGGAGGTTGCCGGCATCGTAGCCACAGCCGCCGTGAACGAAGTGTCCCATTCGACATGGATGGCTTGACGCGCGCCCGGGTTGAAGATTGCGGCACGGCAGCTTCGCGGGCTCACCAAGGAATTTCCGCCCCGTCCCACGCATAAAACCGCCCGCTGTCTTCGGGCGTGATCCCGGCGATGACCAGGAGCAGCCGTTGCGCCGAATGCTCGGCAGAAAACAGTTTCCCTGGCGGCACGCCAGCCTGGAACGGTTTCGACAGCGGCGTGTCGACGGTGCCGGGATGCAGCAGCACGCAGGCAACGTGCGGGTGCGTGCGTCGCATTTCGATCGACAGCGTGCGGAACATCTGGTTCTGCGCTGCCTTGGATGCACGGTACGCATACCAGCCGCCCAGGTGGTTGTCGCCGATGGAACCGACCCGCGCCGACAGCGACGCCAGCACGACCGGATCGCCGTACTTCAACAGCGGCAGCAGCGCCTGCACCAGCAGTATCGGCGCGAAGGCGTTCAACGCGAACACCCGGGCCAGCGCATCGCCGCGCAGCGCGGCCAGCGACTTCTCCGGGACCACCCCGTTCGCATGAAGGACACCCGCGCAATTGAGCAGCAGATGCAGGCGATCGACACCGGCGGCGGCGAGGCGCGCGACAAGCGTGGCGCGATCGGCGTCCGAGGTGATGTCGCAGGACAACGTGCGCAGCCGATCCCCATGCGCGCGGCCGAGCTTCGACAGTCCGTCGTGATGGTCCGCCCCACGCGACAACGCAACCACCCGGCCGACACGCGCGTTGTCCAGCAACTGCTCCACGGCGGCCAGGCCGATGCCGCTGCTGGCGCCGGTGACCAGCACGTTGGCGGGAACCTCGAGTCCCGCGACCACCCGTGCTGGCGTCATGGACCATCCAGGCGTTCGAACGATGGGACAGCCTGCCGTCGCCAGACCAAGCAGCGATTGTTGGCGGGCATGGCGAGGTCGTGTTGCAGCCGCATGCCGATCCCGCGGGCCAGCGTGTCGACCGCTTCCAGGTCGCGGATGCCCATGTGCGGTTCGCGCGCGCGCAGCGCGGCATCGAAATCGCGATTGCTGGCACTGGTGAATGCGCCGCCCTGGTTGAACGGGCCATACACCACCAGCATGCCCGGCTCCCTCTCCACCAGCGCATCGACACAGTCGAAAAATGCCTCGACCTCTGCCCACGACATGATGTGCAAGGTGTTGGCGCTGAACACCGCATCGAAGCGCCCGGCCGCGGGCGGGCCCGGTGCGCGTACATCCAGATCCACCGGGGGCGGGGTGTTCGACAGGCCAGCCTCGTCCAGCCACATGCGGAGTCCCGGCAGATGTTCGACGCGATCCGAACACTGCCATGTCAGCCACGGCATCGCCGCGGCGAAATGCACCGCGTGCTGCCCGGTTCCGCTGCCGATTTCAAGCACCTGCCTGCACTGCGTGAAGTGCACGCGCAACACATCGAGGATGGGATCGCGGTTGCGTTCGCAGGATGGCGAATACGGTTTGTCCATCAAGGACCCCGTGACACGGTTTGACAGGCGCTCGCCCACTGCTCTTCTGCCGGATCGCGGCGGTGATGGATCAAGACGCACCCTGCAACACCACCGCACTCACTCCAGCGCGCGCACATAGATCGTCTTGCTGCCGCTTCCGGCGCCGCCGCGTTCTTCAAGTGCGAAATGCCGGGGATGGTGTCTGAGCAGGTCGCTCAGCTTCCTGTGCCCGTACAGACGCGGGTCGAAATCAGGACGGATCTTGGTGAGGTAGGTGCCGACGGCGCCCAGGTGCGCCCAGCCCTGTTCGTCGGAGGCTTCCTCGATGGCCCGATGCAACTGTTCCAGCGGCAGCGCCAACGCCGTGGGTTTGATCTGTGCCACAACGATGGCTGCCGGGTGCGCGGCCGCTGCCACTGTCGCCGCGGCCTGCGCGGGCGCGGTTTTTTTCGCAGCGGCCTTGGCGGGCCTCGCGATCCGCGCAGGTGTTGCAGTCACCGCGGCGACTTCCGCGCGCAACACCTCGGTATAGATGAACTTGTCGCAGGCCTGCACGAACGCGTCCGGCGTCTTGCGTTCACCGAAGCCGTACACCGTCAATCCTTCCTCGCGCATGCGCTGCGCCAGCCGGGTGAAGTCGCTGTCGCTCGACACCAGGCACATGCCGTCGAAGCGGCCGGTGTACATCAGGTCCATCGCATCGATGATCAGCGACGAGTCGGTCGCATTCTTGCCGCTGGTGTAGGCGAACTGCTGCACCGGGTTGATCGAGTGTTTCAGCAGCACGGCTTTCCACTGCGTGGCGCGGGTGGAAGTGAAGTCGCCATATATGCGCTTGACGCTGGCCACGCCGAACTTGGCCACTTCCGCCAGCAGCCCCTCGATCACCGACGGCTGCGCGTTGTCGGCATCGATGAGTACCGCAAGCCGGCGTTGTCCGTCGTCGATGTCGGGTCTGTTGGTGTTCCTGGATTTCATCGCGGTGTCTCCATCGAGTCGCAGGGTGTCCGACGCCCCAGCCTGCGCGGCGCCGCAGCCTTCGTTCCCGCAGAGGCGGGAACCC
>JBDSEX010000026.1:0-4867 GCA_039919835.1 Luteimonas sp. | reverse complement strand
TGTCGCGCTCGGCATGACCGGGCGCGCGGTCACGATCCGCACTCTTGATCTCGGCGCCGACAAGGCCGACCGCACCGGCCTTGCACTGACCGACGAACCCAATCCAGCGCTCGGCCTGCGCGGCGTGCGCCTGTCCCTGGCGCGCGCGGACCTGTTCGAGACGCAGCTGCGCGCGATCGTGCGCGCGTCCGGCTACGGGCCCATGCGCGTGCTGGTGCCGATGGTCAGCAGCCGCGAGGAAGTCCTCTTCGTGCGCAGCTTGCTGAAAAAAGTCACGCGGGACCTGCGCAAGGAAGGCCACGAAATCGCCGAGCAGCTGCCGCTCGGCGCGATGATCGAGGTTCCCGCGGCCGCGATCGCGCTGCCCACCTTCATTGGAGCCATCGACTTCCTCTCGATCGGCACCAACGACCTGGTGCAATACACCCTTGCAGCCGATCGCAACAACGAAGCACTGGGCGAGTTGTACACGCCGCTGCATCCGGCGCTCCTGCGCCTGCTGAACATGGTGATCCGCACTGCCGACGTTCGCGGCAAGCCGGTTGCGGTCTGCGGTGAAATGGCCGGCGACGCGATGTTTGCGCCGCTGCTCGTGGCGCTGGGCCTCTGCGAATTCAGCCTGCATCCGGCGACGCTGCTGGAAGTCCGTCGCGCGATCCGCGACTGCGATCACGCCCGGCTGCGTGCGCATGCGCCGGCGCTGTTGCGTGCGCGCGACCGCGCTTCGATCGAGAAGTGGATGCGGCAGGCATCGGCGTAGGCACGCCGAGGGTGGGCAGATCGGGATCCGCGGGCGATAATGCGCGCATGAACACCTGACCCTGTCGCGCCCATGTGGTCGTGACCCGCCTACGGAACACCGTAATGGCCGAAACCGTCCGCCACGACAAGACCGCGCGCCAGTTGCGTCTGCTCTCAGATGCGCTGGACAGCGGCCGCCTCGGTCCCGTCCGGAGGCTGGTCAACACGCTCTCGCCAGCCGAGATCGGCAACCTGCTCGAATCGTTGCCGCATGGCAAACGCGTCGTGGTGTGGGGCCTGGTCGATCCCGAGGATGACGGCGAAGTGCTGGTGCACGTCGGCGACGAAGTCCGCGAGAGCCTGCTGGCGGACATGGACACCGACGAGATCGTCGCCGCCGTTGAAGACCTCGACATCGACGATCTCGCCGACCTGGTCGAGGACCTGCCCGATACCGTCATCGATGAAGTGCTCAAGTCGATGGACCGCGAGAACCGCGAACGCCTCGAGCAGGTCCTGTCGTACGACGAGGACACCGCCGGACGCCTGATGAATCCGGACGTGGTCACGGTACGCACCGACACCACCCTCGACGTCGTGCTGCGCTACCTGCGCCTGCGCGGGGAGCTGCCCGACCACACCGATCATCTCTACGTCGTCAGCCGCCGCCATCAATATCTGGGACGCATTGCGGTCCAGGCATTGCTGACCAACGATGCCGCCACGCCGATCAACGAATTGCTCGACGACGGGCAACCAGCCATCGATGTTCACGAATCGGCCGAGGAAGTCGCACGCCAGTTTTCCGATCACGACTGGATCAGTGCGCCCGTGGTCGACGACAACAACATCCTGCTGGGACGCATCACCATCGACGACGTCGTCGACATCATCCGCGAACAGGCCGAACACCAGGCGCTCAGCGCCGCCGGCCTCGACGAGGACGACGACATGTTCAGCCCGGTGCCGCGCGCGTTCCGGCGCCGCGTCACCTGGCTGGGCATCAACCTCGGCACCGCATTCCTTGCCTCGTCAGTGGTGGGCCGTTTCGAGGGCACCATCGAAAAGCTGGTGGCGCTCGCGGTGTTGATGCCGATCGTTGCAGGCATGGGAGGCAATGCGGGCACGCAGGTCCTGGCATTGATGGTGCGCGGCCTGGCGCTTGGCCAGGTCGGCGCCTCCAACGTCATGGTGCTGCTGTGGAAGGAATTGCGCGTGGCGCTGTTGAACGGCATCACACTCGGACTGGTTCTCGGTGTCGTGGTGTGGCTATGGTTCCGCGATCCCGCCTTGTCGGTGGTGATCGGTTCGGCGCTGACCATCAATCTCCTGTTCGCAGCGAGCGCTGGCGTGCTGGTGCCGCTGACGCTCAAACGGCTTGGCTTTGATCCGGCGCTTGCGGGCGGCGTGATCCTCACAACTGTCACGGACACGATGGGGTTCCTGGTCTTTCTCGGCTTGGCGACGCTGGTGTTGATGCACTGACCAAGCCGACAAGATGGAACCTGCGCATAACGCGTAGGCAGGTTGGCCAGGTGGCCCTTGTCGCGAAAAGCGCCTGGCAAAGGCCGCTCCAGCGTTTTCTATGGTTGCAGCAACGCCTCAAGCACCGCCATCCGCACCACAACCCCATTGGAGACCTGCTGAAGGATCAACGACTGCGCGCCGTCGGCGACGGCATCATCGATTTCCATGCCGCGATTCAGCGGTCCGGGATGCAGCACGACCGCATCCGCATGCGCACGACGCAATCGCGTTTGCGTGAGACCGTAATGGCGCCTGTAGTCATCCAGCGACGCGACCAATCCCTCCTCCATGCGCTCACGCTGCAGCCGCAGCATCATCACCACATCGACGCCCTCCAGTGCGCTATCAAGATCGTCGATGACGGTGCAACCTTTTAGCGTCGCCTCATCCGGCAACAACGCCTGCGGCCCGCACACCCGGATCTCGCCCGCGCCCAACGTACGCAAGGCATGCAGGTCCGAACGTGCGACGCGCGAGTGCCTGACGTCGCCGACGATCAGCACCTTCAATCGTGAGAAGTCCCGCCCCTTGGCTTGCCGCAAGGTCAGCATGTCGAGCAGGCCCTGTGTGGGATGCGCGCTGCGGCCGTCGCCCGCGTTGATCAGCGCCGTGCCAGCGTCCGCCGCTTCCGCCAGCGCCGCGACCGCGCCATCCTCGCGATGCCGCACTACGAACGCATGCACACCCATCGCCTCGATGGTCTTCAGGGTATCGCGTGAAGTCTCGCCCTTGGTTGCTGAGGACGTCGCTGCGTCGAAATTCAGCACGTCCGCACCCAGCCGTTGCGCGGCGCGCTGGAAACTCAGGCGGGTGCGCGTGGAGGGTTCAAAGAAAAGCGTGCACACCGCCTTGCCGGCGAGCACCGATCGGTCTTCGTTGCCGTCGGCGAAGCTTTGCGCGCGGTCGAGCAGGCCCACGAGCGAGGCCCGCGGAAGGCCGTCGAGTGTCAGCAGATGATGCAGCTTGCCGGTTTGATCGAGTTGTCCGCTCATGAATGGGTTCGCACCTGCCAAGGATTGCTGGACGTTCGTTTCATGGACAAGCGGCTTCCGCCGTTGGCTTTCCTGCAGCAAAGCCAGAGCTCGCGGATGAAGCCGCTCCGTGCAAAAAATTACCTGGCGCGCGGCATCAACACACCGCAACGGCATCCTGTGGCGATGCCAGCCATCGCTCGACAATGACCGCCGCCGCCACTGCATCCAGCGCAGCCGCATCGCGACGCTTGCGACGGCCCTCGGCGCGATCCACGGCGAACCGCTGCGCGGCTTCGATCGAACTGGCGCGCTCGTCCATCATCACCACCGGCAACCGGTACCGCGTGTGCAGTTCGCGCGCGAATGAATGCGCGCGCTGGCGGATGGGCTGGTCACCGCCGTCGAGCGTCATCGGATCGCCGACCACGAAACCATCCGGACGCCATTCCTTGTGCAAACGATCGATCGCCGGCCAGTCGGTTTGTTCGCCATGCACGTCGATCACCGCCAGCGCACGTGCGCCATGGCCGAAAGCGCTGCCGACCGCCACGCCTATCCGGCGCGCGCCCACATCGAAGCCGAGCACCGTACCTTCCAACTTGATGGCGTCCAGGGTCATGCGTGGCCGCTGTAATCGGCGATATGCAACAGATCGACCCCGATCAGCCCGGCCGCGGCTTCCCAGCGCTGCTCAAGCGGCAACTCGAAAAACACGGCCGGATCGGCCGCCACCGTGAGCCAGGTGTTTTCGACCAGTTCGAATTCAAGTTGTCCTGCACCCCACCCCGCGCACCCGAGCGCGACGACCGCCTGCGCGGGTCCATTGCCCTGGGCCATTGCGATCAGGATGTCGCGCGACGTCGTCAGCGACAGGTTCCGGGTAATGGGCAGCGTGGAATCCCAGGCGCTGCCTCCGTCGTGCAGCACGAAACCGCGCTCGGGATGTACCGGCCCACCCGCCAGCACCACCTGCCCTCGCAGCGCATCGTTCTCGGTGCCAATCTGCATCTGCTCTAACACCTCGCCCAGCGTGTATTCGGACGCGCGATTGACGACGATGCCCATCGCGCCCTCCTCGTCGTGCTGGCAGATCAACGCAACAGCGCGCGAAAAGTTGGGATCGGCCAGCGACGGCAGTGCGATCAGCAGTTGATTGGCGAGCGGCGTGGCGGCTTCAGGCATGGCCGCATTCTATCCCGTGGCCATGCGGGCTTTGTGCAGGTGTGGAAAGTTGCAAGTGGCCAGTGAAAACGGACACCGGCAAGGCCCAGAAGCCATCAATTCATGGAACAAATCGCCCCCGCCAACGCGGACCAGCGCAATCGTGCTGATGGTGGCGGCTCCATTCATGCCGCTGCGGGCTTCTACCCAGCGCTACCAAGTTGCCGCACCGTGCGGCGATCGACGGTCAATGGAGCATTGCCTGCCAATGGCCCTAGCGGTCGCCGCGAACCGCCAAGACAAGAGCAGCACCGGAACCGAATGCGGCTGCAAACAATCCGACCAGATCAACGAGCCTCGCTGAGTGGCCTGCCAACACGTTGATGGTGAGTAACGACACCACTGCGCCGGCAACTGCACCGGCTATGGCGAGTTTTCGTTTGAGTTTCATCGGAACGGGTGAC
>JBDSEX010000226.1:0-3844 GCA_039919835.1 Luteimonas sp. | reverse complement strand
TCGAGTTTCAGTGCCGAACGCGACGGCGCATCGCGATGGAGACGCAGACGCGGAATACCGAGCGGCCATGGCGCGCTGTCGCCGGGATCGCTGTATGCGATGAAAGCGTGGTCGCCGGTGATGAAGCACACATGCAGACGAGGCAATGTCGTGTCGTCGCGTTCGCTGAGACGGCCGGCCTTGCGCAGCGCGGGGCGAAGCGCATTGCCGAACGCGCGCGCCAAGCCAGATAAAGGTTTTGCCGCATCGCTGTCGGGATGTTCGACGACAAGCTGACCAAAGCCAGGTTGACCAAAGCCAGGTTCGCCGTAGAGCGTTGCGGCGGCTGGATGCATGAGCGCATCGATGATTGGCGTGATGCGGTCCTGCGTGCCGAGTCCGCGCAATTCGACGAGCAGCACCAGCTTTTGCCGCGCGAAGATCAATTCGCGCCATGGGAGTTTGCGCGACAAAGCGGCCGCGTCATCGGCCATGAACACGACGTGGCCGCTGTCGCGATCGGTGCGTGCGTAGCCGGGATATCCTGCCTCCGCGGCGCGCGTGGTCAGCTCCGCAGCGAGTTCCGGCTCGAAGCCGGCACGGCAATAACAGAGCAGGCCGGTCATGCGATGAGCCTGATAGGAGCGGGCTTGGCTGGAGCGGCTTCAGCCGCGAGCTTTCGCAGATGCGGCCATTCTGCAAAGGCGAGCAAGAGCTCGCGACTGAAGCCGCTCCTGCACAGGCCGTGCGTCAGGACGTGACGGCTCAATAGCGCTGGCCGCCGGCTTGACCATACGCACGCAACACCTCGCACGCCGCGTCGCGATGCAGGTCACGAACGACTTCGATGCCGCGCTTGTTCAACTCGCCGATCCAGTCCTCCGGCAGCGGGCCTTCGTCGAACTCGGTCAGTGCCATCACGTCTTCCGAGCGCGCACCGATCAGCAGGCGGTCGATACCGGCCCACACCGTCGCGCCGTAGCACTGGCAGCACGGCTGCGACGAGGTCGCGAGCGTGTAATGACCGTCGCGCACGCCATCGGCGTTTTCGTTGAGGCGCGCGCGTTGCAGGCGTTGTTGGGCGAGCATGTAGGCCATGTTCTCGGCGTGGGCTAGCGAGCATGATTGCGGCAGCACGCGGTTGACGCCGACCGCGACGATGCGATCGGTCGGGCCGAATACCACCGCGCCGAACGGCCCGCCGGTCCGCGCATCGATGTTGTTGCGCGACAACGTGATCGCCAGCGTGATCTTGTCGTCGTCGCTGGCGTATGCGCCCGAAGCATCGAGGTCGTGCACCCAGACAGGCAGGGTGAGATGCAGTTGCGCGAGAAGCATCAGCGATCCTTCTGCGGCGGCGCCGCGCCGTTGATCCAGCCGCCGACGGGTTGCTGTTCGGAGATGCATCGCCCATTGGCGCAGGTGCAGGCCGTGATCGCGTTGAAGCCACAGACGGAGGACATGCCCTTGCGTGCGCACTCGGCCTGCACGGCGGCGGGATCGGCACGGCTGCTGCGGTTGACGCAGGCCGGCATCGCGCCGCAGCAACTTCCGACGTCCTTGACCACGCAATCCGCGTTGCTCTTGCAGGTCTGGTCGATGGTGGGCGGCTTGCTGGCCGGCGCCGCACGTTCGGGCGGCAGCGGGTCGCTCATGGGCGGCGCGGGTTTGATGCGGACGGGTGCGGGGCCGGGAGTTGTCGGCGGCGGCATGGTTTCCGCGGGCGCTGTCGCCGGCGGGACGGCGCCTTCCGATGCGGGGGTGGCTTGCGATGCCCGATCCCGCGGGGATGTCGGGGCGGGTGCAGTGCACGCAGCGAGGACGACGCACATCAGCGCGGCGAACAGGACAGGTGTTGCGGCTTTGGTCGACGACACGTGGATGCTCCTCGGCGATGAAACCCTTCTTGAAGCGACCGCATTTTTTCGTGCCGCGTGCCCATGAGACACGCCTGCCTACGCTTTCGCCCACGTATCGCGCAACGTCACGCTGCGGTTGAACACCGGCGCATCGGCGCGGTGATCGCGCCGGTCCGCCACGAAATAACCCAGGCGCTCGAACTGGAAGCTCTGCTCCGGCGGCGCCTGCGCAGCCGACGGTTCGATGTAACCCACGACGCTCCGGCGCGAATCGGGATTGAGATGATCGCGATAGGTCCTGCCTTCCGATTCATCATCCGGATCCGCCGCCGAAAACAGGCGGTCGTACAAACGTATTTCCGCCGCGATCGCATGCCGTGCGCTGACCCAGTGGATCGTGCCCTTGACCTTGCGATCCGCCCCGGCCATTCCGGGGCGCGATTCCGGATCCAGGGTGCCGCGCAGCTCGACGATGTTGCCGTCCTCGTCCTTGATGACCTCGTCGCAACGCGCGATGCCTGCGCCGCGCAGGCGGATGTCTCCGCCGGGCACAAGGCGCTTCCAGCCTTTCGGTGGCACTTCCGCGAAATCGTCGCGTTCGATCCAAAGTTCGCGCGAGAACGGGAGGTCGCGCTTTCCGAACGATTCGTCCTTTGGATGGTTGCCGAAGGACAGGATTTCCGAATGCGCGGCGGGCAGGTTGGTCAACACCAACTTCAGCGGATCGATCACCGCCATCCGTCGCGGTGCATGCGCGTCGAGGTCATCGCGCAGGCAGGCTTCCAGGATGGAGAAATCGGTGACGGAATTCTGCTTGCTGATGCCGACGCGCTCGGCCAGCAGCCGCAACGACCGCGGCGTGTAACCGCGGCGGCGGATCCCTTGCAGCGTCGGCATGCGTGGATCGTCCCAGCCGTCGACCAGCCCTTCGCCCACCATCGCCACCAGCTTGCGTTTGCTCATCACCGTGTAGTTGATGTTGAGGCGCGAGAACTCGATCTGCCGTGGCTTGCCGGCCTGGTTGGGCAGGCCCTTGTCCAGCAGCGGCTGCAGCAGCGCCGGCGTGTTGGCCAGGTCGACCTTGTCCACGCACCAGTCGTACAGCGGGCGATGGTCTTCGAATTCCAGCGTGCACAGCGAGTGCGTGATGCCCTCGATCGCGTCGCTGAGCGAGTGCGCGAAGTCGTACATCGGATAGATCGGCCATGCGTCGCCGGTGTTCTGGTGCGCCACTTTCTTGATGCGGTACAGCGCGGGGTCGCGCAGGTTGATGTTGCCGCTGGCCATGTCGATCTTCGCGCGCAAGGTGCGCGCGCCGTCGTCGAACTCGCCCGCGCGCATGCGGCGGAACAGGTCGAGGTTGTCCTCGATGCTGCGCTCGCGGAAAGGTGACTCGCGGCCAGGCTCGGTCAAAGTGCCGCGGTATTCGCGCACCTCGTCGGCGCTGAGGTCGCAGACGAAGGCGTGGCCGCTGCGGATCAATTTTTCGGCGGCCAGATGGAACACGTCAAAGTAGTCCGACGCATGCCGCAGTTCGGCCCAGTCGAAGCCCAGCCAGCGCACGTCGTCCTGGATGGCGGCGACGAACTCCGGGTCTTCCTTGGCCGGATTGGTGTCGTCGAAGCGCAGGTTGCACTGTCCCCCGAATTCCCGCGCGATGCCGAAATCCAGGCAGATCGCCTTGGCATGGCCGATATGCAGGTAGCCGTTGGGCTCTGGCGGGAATCGGGTACGCGGCCTGGCGTGCCTGCCGCTGGCAAGGTCGTCGCCGACGATCTGCCGGATGAAATCGTGGCGGCCGGGGGCGATGTCATCCTCGCTTCGCTGGTTTGAAGTAGTGCTGGTCACGGTTTTTCCGATGCAGGCGAGCACATGGCGCTCGCGAAAACTTGTTTGGAAGCGGGAGATGGACGCCGGCGTGCACGTTCTGGCCGGTGTGCCGCGAACGGGATGACTTGCCGGTTTGTTTCGAGTCGCCAAGTGACGTTGCGACGATTGAGTTTACC
>JBDSEX010000138.1:0-7536 GCA_039919835.1 Luteimonas sp. | reverse complement strand
GCAGGCTTGAGCGATGTCAGCGGACCCGATGCCCACGAAATCGAGATCGGGGCGCCTAACGCGTCTGCCGCGCGCAAGGTACGCGAGGCGGTCGAGGCGCTTGCGTTCGACCTGGATGCGATCGTGGAGTTCGAGGAAGAAGAAGAAACCTGAGGCTGCCGGACGCCCTTCGTCAGGCCCAGGTTGAGCGGCATTCCCACCGTTTGCCGGGGCGGCGCAAGCTCGCCAGCTGAACAATCAGGGTACCGTCTTCAATGCGGCCACCACGGCCGGCTTGAGGCGCTTGAGCTGGATGTCGTCGCTCTGGTCGGCCTCCAGGTACACGCTCATCAAGAACGCCATCAGGTCGTGTCGCCGCGCCAGCCACCCCGCATCGTTGTATGCCTTCGATCCCTCGCCGAGTTTCGGTACCAGCGCGGTGAACCACGACTGCCACTCCGCTTCGGTATGCAGTCCGCGCTTGGCGGCGTAGAGCACCGGGCGCGCAAGCCGACCCGGTTCGCCGAAGACGTAGGCATGCGACGCCTCCGGCACGACCTGCGCGGCCACGGCGGCGAGGGTGCGGTCGAGTTGTCCACGATCCAGCACTGGATTCAACGTCAGCTGCATCAGCCAGTCGGCGCCATGTGCCACGCCGTGCCGCCAGCCTTCCGCCTGGTCGAAACCGCGATAGTCACGCACCGATTCCAGGTACCTGCCCGCCGCATCGATCATCGATGCACGTTCTTCGGCACTCATCCAAGGCTTGATGCGATCGGCGCGCGCCACTTCCGACAGCGTCAACGCGGCGAAAGGCCGCGCGAAGCCGTTGGCATCGTCCGCGGCCAACATCGCGTACAGGCGATCGCGCAGTGCACGCAAGGCGTCTGCATCGAGCTGGTCGTCGCGCAGCCACTGCATCAGCGCCTCGTAGGCGATGCCATCGCGCATGGCTGGATCTGGATCGGCGAGGCAATCCAGCAATCCGATTGCAAGCGTCTGCCGTTCCGCGGCGTCGGGCAAGGTGAACTTCAAGACCTTCAAGGCCTGCAACGACTCGCGCGACTGGCCTTCCGGCGGGCAGGCAGCGAACGCTGGCAACGCTAGCAGCGAGGCCACCACGAAGATGAATATGCGCATGGGCGTTCCCCGTTTGTTTGTCATGCCTACCTTAGCGCAGGAAGACGATCTCCTGGCTGGCGGCGGCATGTCTTCGTTTTCAGAAACTCGCGCCATCCACCTTGGTGATCTTCAAGGAATCAAGATCAAGATCGGGCAAACACCGCACGTTGATCGCAGCAATCTTCGCCCCGCTCTTCGGATCGACGCCATCGCTGAACGGCGAGATGCCGCAGGCCAGGCAGAAGTGGTGCTGGATGTGGTGCTTGTTGAAGGTGTAGGTGCCAAAGTTGGACTCCGGGGTGGTCAGGGCCAACGCCTCGCGCGGCGCGAACGCCAGCAGGCCGCCGCGGCGGCGGCACAGCGAACAGTTGCAGTCGATCACCTCCCCGATGTCCGCCTCGACATCGAACGCGACCTTGCCGCAATGGCAGCTGCCCTGATGGATCACGGCGGCACTCCTGAAGCACGGGGGTCGCGCACCATAACGCGGTCCGGGGCGCGCCGCATCCCACGTAGGTCATGCTTGCCCGGGCCGCGCCATTGCCGCAGTCTCGTGGTTTCGTCTCGACCGGGGAATACCATGTTGCGATCGATGGCCACGCTTTGGCTGGCGTTGGTGCTGGGCAGCGCGAGTTTCGCTGCGCATGCACAGACAGTGACGCCGCGGGCGGGCAGCACGGGGGCCTGCGCCACCATCCCGTTCGCCGATGCGAATGCCTCGGCCGTCACCGTGCCCAGCGCCGAAAACGCATGGGGCGGTCCACGAAGCAATGCTGCCGCCACGCTGTCCGACCGGGTGGTCAGTTACGACATCAGCGCCACGCTCGACCCCGTCAAGCACACCATCGACGGCAACCAGACACTCACCTGGCGCAACCGCAGCAACCAGCCGGTCTGCGCCATCTACCTGCACATGTACCTCAACGGATTCGAGGGCCCGGGCAGCACCTTCATGACCGAGCAGCGCAACCTGCGCTTCGGTTTCCGCAGCGGCGTCGAAGTCGACAAGGGCGACTGGGGTTACAGCGAACTCAAGCGCGTGCAGCAGGCGGGCAAGCCGGTGAGGTGGACGTTCGTGCAGCCCGATGGCGGTCCGTCCACCGACCGCACCGTCGTGCGCCTGGATCTCGCGCAACCGGTCGCGGCCGGTGGCAGCACCACGCTCGACATCAAGTTCTTCAACCAGTTGCCGCGGGTCTCCGCGCGTACCGGTTATTTCGGGTCGTTCCATCTGGTCGGCCAGTGGTTTCCCAAGGTGGGGGTGCTCGAATTGCCGGGTGAACGCGGCGCCACGGTGCCACGCTGGAACGTGCATGAGTTCCACCTGCACAGCGAATTCTTCGCCGATTTCGGCAGCTACGACGTCAAGCTGACCGTGCCCAAGGGCTACACCGTTGGCGCAACCGGCGAGGAGATGCCTGTTGCGGGCAGCGGCGCGAATGTTGGGCGCAAAGGCATGGTGACGCATCGCTTCGTGCAACACGACGTGCATGACTTCGCATGGACCGCCGACAAGCGCTACGCCAAGCCGCTGGAAGGGGTCTACACCGGACCCGGCAGCCCGCGTGTCAAGGTCAAGGTCCTGTTCCACCCGGAATACGCCAGCAACGCCAAACCCGCGTTGCAGGCCACGATCGATGCGCTGACTTTCTTCTCGCGCACGCTCGGGCCATATCCGTACAAGACGGTGACGGTGGTGATTCCCCCGTTCAATGCGGACGAAGCGGGCGGCATGGAGTATCCGACGTTCTTCACCGCATCGAGCCACAAGCGCGTCGATCCGGGCACGATGCAGCGCTACCTGCTGGATTTCGTCACCATCCACGAATTCGGCCACGGCTATTTCTATGGAATCCTGGGGTCGAACGAGTTCGAGGAACCGGCGCTGGATGAAGGTGTCAACGAATACTGGGACCAGCGCATGCTGCGCATGCGCAAGCAGGACATGGTTCTGGCGACACCGTTGATGCGCCGGTTGGGCATCAATCCGGCTTTGAAGGTATTCGACACCGAGCGGCTCGGCGCGCAACTCGACGACCCAGCCGATGCACTCGGACAAAATTCGTGGAACCGCCTCTCCAGCGGCAGCTATGGCACGGTCTATTCGCGCACCGCGACCACGCTGCGCGATCTTGAACAGCGCGTCGGCACGCCGGCGATGGAGCGCGGCTTCAAGCTCTATTACCAGCGCTGGAAATTCCGTCATCCCAGTCTGGCCGACTTCCGCGAGGCGCTTGCCGAAGGGACTGGCCAGCGGGCCGTCGTCGAGCAGGCGTTCGCAGATCAGGTGTACGGCACGCGGAAAATCGATGACAGCATCGCCACGTTCTCCAGCGACGAGATCCTGCCACAGGCTGGCTATGTCGAGTTCAAGGGCAAGCGGGTCGAGTTGACCACCGAAGGCATCGGCAAGGCCGTCAAGACGTTTCGCGAAAACTGGCAGAAGAAACATCCGAAGGCCAAGGAAGGCACTGGCGCATTCGCCTATCGCAGCACGGTGGTGGTGCGGCGCAAGGGCGCGAACGTACCGCAAACCCTGTAGGTGAAATTCGCCGATGGCAGCAGCAGCACGGTGCAGTTGAGCGGCGAACGGTCATGGCAGCGCTTCAGCTGGACCACGCGCAGCAAGGCCGTCTCCGCGCAGCTCGATCCGGATCACCGGATCTATCTGGACACCAGCAAACTCGACGATAGCCGCACGCTCAAATCCAACCGCTCCGCGGCACGCCGCTGGGGCAGCGATGTGGCTGCGTTGGCGCAAACCCTCTTCTCCCTGCTGGCGGGCCTATGAACATGTCGTCGCGTCGAAGCACCCTGCGGGTCCTTATGGCTGCATTCGGTGCAGCCGCGCAGTGGCGGCTGCTGCTGCTGTGGCTGCTGGCGCTTTTGGTGCCGACATTGCTGCTCGCGCTGCCGATGACCGCCTGGTTGCAGGGCCAGTTTGGCCAGTCGCTGCACGCCGCCGACATCGCCAACGGTCGCAACCTGCCCTTGTTGCTCGACGGGCTCCTGTCGATTGGCGACCACAAGGCATGGCTTGGCAGCAGCGCGATCATGGCCGCCTTGCTGGCCGTGCTGTTGTCGCCATGGCTCAACGGCATGGTCATCGCATCGATCCGCGCCGGACGCCGGCTCGGGTTTGGCGAGCTGCTGCACGGTGGCCTGTCCGAGTACGGCCGCATGTTTCGCACGCTGCTGTGGTCGTTGCTGCCATTGGGCATCGCCATCGGGATTGGAGCCGGGCTCACCAGCCTTGCGGGCAAGAAAGTCGAGACCGCGATCATGGCCAGCGACGTCGAGGGCATCGGTCGCATCGCGTTGTGGGGCGCCATCGCCCTGTTCGTGTTCGCACACGCCACGGTGGAAGCGGGACGCGGCTGGCTCGGCGCGGACCCCGGCTTGCGCTCGGCGATCCGCGCATGGTGGCGTGGCTGCAAATTGCTGCTGCGCCGGCCGCTGGCCATATTGGTCGTATACCTGGGCACCGTCATTGCCGGTTACGGGTTGGCGACGCTGTCTGGCGTATTGCGCCTGCAGTTCAACGGCGCCAGCGTGGGCGGATTCCTGATTGCGTTTGCACTGACGCAGCTGGTGGTCATCGCATTGGCATGGGGACGGATTGCGCGGCTGTATGGAATGGCGGACCTGGCTGGCGATGCGTTGGCACGGCAACCGGTTGTGCCCCTGCATCGCAACGTCCCGTCCGAAGATCCATCACCGCTCGCCACGCGTGCGCTTCCGTGAGTGAAGTTGAATCGGCGCCATGCTCCTATTCGTCATCGCGGCGAATGGGAGATGCGCGGACATTGACCGTAATCTCAGCCCGGACAAGCGCAGCGCATCCGGGGTTCCTGGTGACATAACGAACCTACCGGGGACGGCCTGTGGCCTGACCCGGGATGCAGACTGTTTTTTTGCTGGTCATGAGGAAGCAGACGGGTCCCGGCTTGCACTGGGATTGACCGAACAGACACTCCACCCAACCACGTCACAACGAGAAGACCCCATGCGCCATTCCCTGCTAGCCATCGCCGTGCTGACTGCTGTCCTCTCCGCCTGCAAGGCTGAGGCGCCGACGGCGCCCGTCACCGGCACGCCCGCTGCTGCGACCGCCGCCGACACGTCGCAAGCCGACGCCCGCTTTGCCGAAGTTTCAAAGCGCTGGCTCGACGGCTGGCTGCAGCTCAACCCGGTGGGCGCGACGCAGATCGGCGATCACCGTTTCGACAATGAAGTCGACGACCTGAGCGCGCCCGGGCGGCAAAAGTACGTCGACTTCAGCAAGAAGCTGCTGGCCGAACTCGATGCAATCGATGCGGCTACGCTGGGCCGCGAGAACCAGGTCGATGCGTCCATCCTTCGCAACCAGCTGCGCGCGGATATCTGGAACATCGAGACGCTGCAAAGCTGGGCGTGGGATCCGCAGGTGTACAGCGGCCTCGCCGGCGGCGCGATCTACAACCTGATGGCGCGGGAATTCGCACCGCTGCCGCAGCGCATGGACGCGGCGATCGTGCGCATGGAAAAGATCCCCGCGTTGCTCGCGCAGGCGCGCGAAAACATCGATCCCGCCCGCGTACCGCAGACCCACGCCGAAACCGTCGCCAAGCAGAACAAGGGGGTGCTGAGCCTGATCGACCAGTTCATCACGCCCAATGCAAAGGACTTGCCGGAAGCGAAGCGCA
Source organism: Luteimonas sp. (assembly GCA_039919835.1). Classification (GTDB taxonomy): domain Bacteria; phylum Pseudomonadota; class Gammaproteobacteria; order Xanthomonadales; family Xanthomonadaceae; genus JALYOU01. Next base: position 1,750 of record JBDSEX010000138.1, on the reverse strand, counting down.
CCCGGCTGCAAGCAGCTGACGCCGCCCTGCGCAAGGCGGTCGAAGAACACCAGGTCTGGCTCGACAAGACGCTGGTGCCCAACGCCAAGGGTGATTTCCGTATCGGCCAGAAGTTGTACGACGAGAAGCTGCAGTTCTCGCTGAACTCGGCGCTGTCGCGTGCCGAGATCAAGCAGCGCGCCGAAGCCGAACTCAAGCGCGTCCGCGCCGAGATGTACGGCATCGCGCAGACTGTGTTGAAGGACAAACCCGATGCGCCGGAGCTTCCGGACGCACCGTCAGGCGAGCAGCAGCAGACAGCCATCGAAGCGGCATTGGAGCTGGCTTACGCCGACAAGCCCGAGCGCGGGAACCTGGTCGAGTTCGCCAAGCAGACGCTTGCGGATGCCACCGCGTTCACGCGTGCCAAGGACCTCGTCACGGTGCCGAACGATCCGGTCAAGATCATCCTGATGCCGGAGTTCCAGCGTGGCGTCGCGGTCGCGTACTGCGATTCGCCCGGCCCGCTCGACAAGGGTCTCGACACCTACTACGCCATCTCGCCGATCCCCGACGAATGGACCGGCGCGCAGGTGGATTCCTTCCTGCGCGAATACAACTCGCGCATGGTGCACCTGCTGTCGATCCACGAAGCGATGCCCGGCCATTACCTGGAAGGCGCGCATTCGGCGAAACATCCCTCGACGCTTCGCGCGGTACTGCGCTCGGGCCTGTTCGCCGAAGGATGGGCGGTCTACACCGAGGACATGATGGCCGACGCGGGTTATCTTGACGGCGATCCTCTGTTCCGGCTGGTGCAACTCAAGTTCTACCTGCGCACGATCTCGAACGCGATCCTCGACCAAGGCGTGCATGTCGACAACTGGACGCGTGATCAGGCGATGGAACTGATGACGAAACAGGCGTTCCAGCAGGAACGCGAGGCCGCCGGCAAATGGACGCGCGCGCAGCTGACGTCCGCGCAGCTGCCGACCTACTTCGTCGGCGCGCAGGAACACTTCGACTTGCGCAAGGCGATGGAGGCCAAGCAGGGTGCCGGTTTCAATGCCAAGGCGTACCACGACAAGGTGCTGTCGTATGGCGCGCCGCCGGTGCGGTTCGTACGGCAGCTGATGCTGGGTGAAGCGATCAAGTAACCCGCCCCCGCGTGGGAACGCCAGAAGCAGCGGTAATCGACACACCTTCATGCATTTGAACGCCTGCGCAGCTTGGGGGGCGGCCTGTCTGTCTGGACGAGGAGGTGCCCCCGTGGTCTTTCCAGCCACGCTGGTTGCCACGGCGGATGAGGCCACGCGCGGTCTGGTCGCATTGCACGAGTCGAAACCCAGAAGCCGAGCCCGGACGACCCGCACCATCCAGGCGCGCCCGGACACCTTCAATACGCGAGAAATTCAGGATTGCCGCATGCGTGGGCTGCAGACCTTGCACGCAGGGAACACCTTGCAGCTCGCAGCCCTCACCCCAAATCCGTGAACCCGCTCGCTGGCATATTTCGGACATGGGTGCGATAAGGAACGTGGGAACAGGGGCCCATGTCGACTGCTGAAGGATTCAGCACGGTTCACGGCGCCCGTTCATCCGTAAACGACATCCGCTGCCTGAAGCTCCGGGTGCCACGATCGCTCCGGAGTCGCCGTGTCGAAGAAGCTGGGCATACGTACCGCGGTCACTGCGGCATCAGGCGCGCGGGGTTCGACACCCCGCCCCGATGAGTCAAGCCTTCACCACGCAGGCGCATCACCGTTCTTGC
>JBDSEX010000137.1:0-3247 GCA_039919835.1 Luteimonas sp. | reverse complement strand
GTGCGTCCAAAGCTATTTCTGCGCCGCGACCCCTATGGACGATTTTTTTCCGCTCTGGCGTTCGTGCCGCGCGACCGGTTCAACACCGACACGCGTCTGCGCATCGAACGCATGCTGAAGGATGCGCTGGACGCCGAACAGATCGACACGTCGATCCAGGTCGGCGAATCACCCTTGGCGCAATTGCACCTGATCGCCCGTCCCAAACCCGGCGCGCAGGTGGAATTCGACGCAAAAGCGCTGGACGTGGAACTCCGCGACATCGTGCGCAACTGGCACGACGAGTTGCGCGATCAGGTCGTGCTCAAGCACGGGGAACACGAAGGCCTGCGCATGGCCAACCGCTACGGTCGCGCATTGCCGATGGCCTACATCGAAGAGGTCACGCCTGCGATCGCGGCCACCGACGTCGAACACCTCGCAGCGCTTGGTGGCCCGGACGACCTGGGCCTGAGCCTGTGTCGCGCGGCCCACCGCAACGACGGCGAGGGCGCGCTGCGTTTCAAGCTGTATCGCCAGAACAGCGACATTCCGTTGTCCGACGTGTTGCCGGTGATGGAGAACCTCGGCCTGCGCGTGATTTCCGAGCATCCGTACCGGCTGGAGATCGAAGGCCAGCCCGTGTACATCCAGGACTTCGAAGTGGAAGCCGCCGAATCGAGCCTCGACGTCGATGCACTTGACGAGTGTTTCGAGGAGGCCTTCGCGCATATCTGGCGCGGTGACGCCGAAAACGACGGCTTCAACCGCCTGATCCTTGCAGGTGGACTGAGCTGGCGGCAGGTGGCGATGCTGCGCGGCTACAACAAGTACCTGCAACAGGCTGGCGTGCCGTTCTCGCAGGCCTACGTCGAGCAGACGCTGGCCAAGCATCCGTTGCTGGCGCGCCTGCTGGTGGAACTGTTCGAAGCCCGGTTCGATCCGGCGACAGGCAGCGAGACACCTGAGCAGATCGAACGGGGTGCAAAGAGCCTGCATCAACAATTGCTCTCGCTCGCCGGCGACGAACCGGCGCAGAAAATCCTGCAGCCGGTACTCGATGCGCGTGCCGCGTCGCGGGAGCAGCAGATCGCCAGCACGCGTGGCGCGTTGAAGGGATTGCTGGACCGTGTCTCAATCCTGGACGAAGACCGCATCCTGCGCAGCTACATCAGCGTCATCGACGCGACCTTGCGAACCAACTATTACCAGCTGCACGACGGCGACACGCCTGCTGGCAATCCCGCGCACTACATCGCCTACAAGCTCGATTCGTCCAAGGTGCCGGACCTGCCGAAGCCCGTGCCGTACCGCGAGATTTTCGTGTACAGCCCGCGCGTGGAAGGCATCCACCTCCGCTTTGGTCCAGTCGCGCGCGGCGGCCTGCGCTGGTCGGACCGACGCGAGGATTTCCGTACCGAGGTGCTCGGGCTGGTCAAGGCGCAGATGGTCAAGAACACCGTGATCGTGCCGGTCGGGGCGAAAGGCGGGTTCTTCGTCAAAAAGTCGCCCGTGGGCGCTGATCGCGATGCGGTGCTGGCCGAAGGTGTCGCCTGCTACAGGATGTTCATCAATGCCTTGCTCGACATTACCGACAACCTGGTCGAGGGCAAGGTCGTGCATCCGGACAATGTCGTGCGCCACGACGCCGACGATCCGTACCTGGTCGTCGCGGCCGACAAGGGAACCGCCACGTTCTCGGATATCGCCAACGGCATTGCCGCCGAACACGGCTATTGGCTGGGAGACGCCTTCGCTTCCGGCGGTTCGGTCGGCTACGACCACAAGGGCATGGGCATCACCGCGAAGGGGGCGTGGGAGTCGGTCAAACGCCATTTCCGCGCGATGGGCCGCGACTGCCAGACGCAGGATTTCACCGTGGTCGGCATCGGCGACATGTCGGGCGACGTGTTCGGCAACGGCATGTTGCTGTCCAGGCACATCCGCCTGCTGGCCGCGTTCGACCATCGGCACATTTTTCTCGATCCCGACCCGGACGCGGCCACGAGCTTCGTCGAGCGCGAGCGCATGTTCGCATTGCCGCGATCAAGCTGGGAGGACTATGACGCGTCGTTGATCAGTGCAGGCGGAGGCTTGCACGCGCGAACGTTGAAGTCGATCCCGCTGACACCGCAAGTCAAGGTGGCGCTCGGCATCGATGACGCCATCGAGGCAATGAGCCCGGCCGAACTGATGAACGCGATCCTCAAGGCGCCGGTCGATCTGCTGTGGAACGGCGGCATCGGCACCTACATCAAGGCAAGTTTCGAATCGCATGTCGATGTCGGCGATCGGGCCAACAATGCGCTGCGCGCCGATGGCCGCGAACTGCGTTGCAAGGTGGTCGGCGAGGGCGGCAACCTCGGCGTCACGCAGAACGGCCGCGTCGAGGCCGAACGGGACGCCGGCGTGTTGCTGAATACCGATTTCATAGACAACTCCGCCGGCGTCGATACATCGGATCACGAAGTCAACATCAAGATCCTGCTCAACGGTGAGGTACAGGCCGGTCGATTGACGCTGGAGGACCGGAATACGCTGCTCGCCGCGATGACCGACGAAGTCGCCGACCTCGTCCTCAACGACAACTATCGCCAGAACCAGGCGATCAGCCTGATGGAGCGGATGAGCGTGTCGCGGCTCGGCTCCAAGCAGCACTTCATCCGCACGCTCGAAAGCGAAGGCCTGCTCGACCGCCAGATCGAGTTCCTGCCGAGCGACGCGGAGCTTGCCGAGCGCAAGGTGCGCGGCGAGGGATTGACGCGTCCGGAGCTGTCCACGCTGCTGTCGTACGCCAAGCTGGTCCTCTACCAGCGCCTGCTCGACTCCGACGTTCCGGAAGACGCGTTCCTGTCCAAGGAACTGGTGCGCTATTTCCCGATTCCGCTGCAACACAAATACGCGGCCGCAATGGAGCACCACCGGCTGAAGCGCGAGATCATCGCTACCGCTGTGACCAACTCGATGGTCAACCGGATGGGTGCCACGTTCACCCTGCGCATGCAGGAAGACACTGGCCGGAGCTCCGCTGAAGTGGCCGAGGCCTACACGATTGCCCGCGAGGCGCTGGACGCGCGCGAGATGTGGGCCCAGATCGATGCGCTTGACGGCAAGGTCCTCGAGTCGGTCCAGATCGATGCATTGCAGACGATCTGGGAGCTGTTGCGCTCGGTGTCTCGCTGGCTGCTGTCGCGTCCGGGCCCGCTGCCGGAGATCACCGCCGCCATGGCGCGTTTCGGTACCGGCTTCAAAGCTGTCCATGCCGCGC
>JBDSEX010000115.1:0-3951 GCA_039919835.1 Luteimonas sp. | reverse complement strand
GGAACGCCACGCAAGGTCAGTGCTGTGGCGATGCGTCCGATTGCGCCGGCCTGGCCGCCGGTCGCGGGGTTGAAGTACGAGCCGCAGGCGCCGCCGCCGCTGGGGTTGCTGTAATCCGAACGCAATTCCTTGTCCTCGCGCGTGTAACGCAGGCCAAGCGTGATGTCGAACGCATCTGTCGCATGGAAGGTGTTGTTGGTGAACACCGCCAGGCTTTTGGAGTTCTGCCGGTAACGATCCTGCGCAGCGAGATCGCCGAACCTGGTGCTGTAGGGCTGCAGCGTTATTTCCTGTAGAAAGGTGTTGGACGAAGGCGCATTGCGGAACGCGGGATTGATACTCGTCAGCAGCGCAGACGACAAATACTGGCCGTACTGCGAACCGATCCGGTAGCTCTCGTTGCGTTTGAGATCCTCGTCGGAATAGAACGCGCCGACCATCCAGTCGATGCGGTCGGTGGCGCCGGTGAGGCGCAGCTCCTGGGTAAAGGTGTCGAAGCCGGTGAAGGCCTCATCTTCATTGGCCGGGCGATACAGGATGTCCGCCGAGCTGAAGTCGAAGTCCAGACCGTTGATCGCCTGCCAGTCGCGCTTGGAAGTGATCGAAGTCAGCGTCGCGCCGCCAAACCATGGCGAGGACCAGTTGGCTTCCGCCGACAAACCCTTGTCCTTGATGTCCGACTCGGTGCTGCGGTTGCTGTAGGCGACGCGGTTGTATGGGTTGGCGATAGGCACCACGCCTTCATCTGGCGACAGGCGGTCGATGATGTCGCCGGTGAAGCCCCGCACCGTGGTCACGCCGGTACAGCAGTTTTCCTCGCGACTTGTGTAGTCGCCAATGAAGTTGATTTCGAGATCGTCGTTCGGCTGCAGCAGCAGCTGGCCGCGCACGGAGTGGAAGTTCTGGTCATAGTCTTCGTTTTGCGTGCGCGGGCCCGCGCCGGTGCGGACGTCCATGAAGCCATCGCGCTCCCGCTTGGCGCCGTAGATGCGGAACGCTGCCTTGTCGCCCAGTGGCGTGTTGAACGCTGCTGACACGCCGTGCGCATCGTAATTGCCGATGGTGAGTTCACCTTCGACCGTCGTGTCCCAGTTCGGGCGGCGGGTAATGACGTTGATGACGCCGGCCGAGGTGTTCTTGCCGAACACGGTGCCCTGTGGGCCCTTCAATACTTCGATGCGTTCGATCTCGCCGAGGTCACCGAAACCCACGCCGTTGCGCGGGCGGTACACGCCGTCGATGACGATACCGACCGAGGATTCGAGGCCAGCGTTGTCGCCTACCGTGCCGACGCCGCGGATGCGCGCGGTGGTCAGCGCTTCACTCTGGGTGCTGGTCACGGTCAGCCCGGGGACGAGGACCTGCAGGTCCTTGACGTCGCGCACGCCGGTGTCGCGGAGGATTTCCTCGGACAATGCGGTGATCGCAATTGGCACGTCCTGCAGCTGTTCTTCGCGCTTCTGCGCGGTGACGACGATCGTGTCCAGCGTTTTTGGCTGGTCCTTGTCGGCGTCATCCGCCGCCGCGGTGGGCGTCGAAGCGGTGTCCTGTGCCAAGGCGGGCGATTGCGCCAGCGATCCGAGCGCAACCAGTACAGCCACCGTCAGCAGCTTCCTTCCCGGCGTCGATGCAACCATGTGTTTCTCTCCCCAAAATTATTTTTATGAAAACGGCCTGGCGACGCTACAAGGATGCGTCCCCACGCATGTGTGCCGGCTCCCGTTTCCACACTGCGGCCCTGAACGGAACCTGCTGTCGCGGTATGCGGCGCTGGACGGGCGGAACGTAGCACATCCTGCTGCGTATGGGCGCGGGTCCAACGGCCCGTTTGGCCGACGGCGCGGCGGGAATTGCTCAGGTCGCGCCCAAGCCGGCCTCGCGCTTTCCTCCGCCGGGCAAGGCGTGGGCGACGAACCTTCCTGCTGAGGCGAAATGACGAACGGGGTCTGGCTGCACCCAAACCTGGGCAGCAAGTAGCGGGCCAGAAGCGATCGGCGATTGGGGCACACTAGACGGCCTCGTTCCGCACCCTTTTTCTGGATGGCACACGACCAGCACACGCCCCTCATGCGCCAGTTCTTCGCCGCCAAGGCCGAACAACCGGATGTGCTGCTTTTTTTCCGCATGGGGGACTTCTACGAGCTGTTCTACGACGACGCGCGCAAGGCGGCGCGGCTACTCGACATCACCCTGACGCAGCGCGGCAATTCCGCGGGCCAGCCGATCCCGATGGCCGGCGTGCCGCATCACGCGGCGGAAGGTTACCTGGCGCGGCTGGTCGCGCTGGGCGAATCGGTCGCGATCTGCGAGCAGATCGGCGATCCGGCGCTGGCAAAAGGGCTGGTCGAGCGCAAGGTGGTGCGCATCGTCACACCGGGCACGGTGACGGATGAGGCGCTGCTGCAGGATCGCCGAGACACCTTGTTGATGGCGATATCGCGCAACGGGGCTTCGGACAGGAGCCGGGGATACGGCCTGGCGTGGGCGGATCTTGCAGGCGGCCGTTTCCTCGTCAATGAAGTCGGCAGCGACGACGCGCTGGAGGCGGAACTCTCGCGCCTTGACCCGGCCGAAGTGCTGCTTGCCGACGAGGACGGCTGGCCGGCCTTCCTTGTCGGGCGCAAAGGCGCACGCCGCCGCGCGCCATGGTTGTTCGACGCTGACAGCGGCCGCCGCCAGTTGCTGCAGTTTTTCGGTTTGCATGACCTCTCGGGATTCGGCCTCGAGGACAAGCCTCTCGCCATCGCCGCGGCAAGCGCCCTGCTCGGCTATGTCGAGGAAACGCAGAAACAGCGCCTGCCGCACCTCAAGGCGATGGCATTCGAGCCATCGGGCGACGCCATTGCAATGAACGCGGCGACGCGGCGGCACCTGGAACTCGATACCCGCATCGACGGCGACACCAACACCACGTTGCTTGGCGTTCTGGACTCCACCATCACGCCCATGGGTGGCCGCATGCTGCGGCGCTGGTTGCATCGCCCCCTGCGCGAACGGCGCACGCTCGGTGAGCGCCATCATGCAGTGGCGGCGCTGCTCGACCATCGTGCCGACGACATGCTACGCCCGGCGTTTCGTGCACTGGGCGATGTCGAACGTATCCTGACACGCATCGCTTTGCGCTCCGCGCGACCTCGCGACCTGAGCACGTTGCGCGATGCCCTGGGCCTGTTGCCGCGCGTGCGCGAGATACTTGCGCCGCTGGATTCGCCGCGCCTGCAACTGCTGTCTAGCGGGCTTGGTGAACATGACGCGCAAGCGGTTTTGCTGGCCGAGGCGATCGTTGCGCGACCGCCGCTCCTCACGCGCGACGGCGGTGTCATTGCCGATGGATACGACGCTGAACTGGATGAATTCCGACGCCTGTCCACCAGCGCCGACCAGTTCCTGGTCGACCTGGAAACGCGCGAGCGCGCCACCAGCGGTATCCCCACGCTCAAGGTCGGCTACAACCGCGTGCACGGCTACTACATCGAGATCAGCAAAGGACAATCCGGGAAAGCGCCGACGCACTACACGCGGCGACAGACGCTGACCGGTGCCGAGCGGTACATCACCGAGGACCTCAAGCAGTTCGAGGACAAAGTGCTGTCCTCGCGCGAACGGGCGCTGGCGCGCGAGAAGTTCCTGTACGACGGTTTGCTCGATGCGCTCGACCATCATCTCGATTCGCTCAAGCAGTGCGCCAATGCGCTGAGCGAACTGGATGTGCTGGCGTGCTTCGCCGAACGCGCGCACGCACTGGACTGGTCGCGACCGGAACTGGATGACGAGCCGCGCCTGCTGATCGAGCGCGGTCGGCATCCGGTGGTCGAAGCGGTGCGCGAGCAGCCGTTCGAGCCGAACGATCTGGTGCTCGGCACGCAGGTCGCCGACACAGATGCGTCTGGTACCAATGCCGAGTCCGCCGAAGTGCGCATGCTGGTGATCACCGGTCCGAATATGGGCGGC
>JBDSEX010000011.1:0-3251 GCA_039919835.1 Luteimonas sp. | reverse complement strand
CGTTGGCCGCCTCTTTCGACTGGCCGGGAATGGAATTCTTCTCCGATCCGATCCGCCTATTCGGCAGATCCGCAAACTGGCAAGCGTGTTGTCCCGCCCTGGCCCGTACGGTCCTACTGATGCCCTAGGCAATGCCGCCGCGGTCGCCAAAGCAGAATCAAGGAATCTGCCCAAGCATGTATTCGGCAGACGACACGCGGTATTCACCGGGCGACTCGACATGCAGTTGTTTCACCACGCCATCTTCGGCATACAGCGCAAATCGCTTGCTGCGCGTTCCCATGCCATACCCGGTCGCATCCATCTCCAGTCCCAATGCGCGGGTGAACTCGCCATTGCCATCGGACAGCATCATCAGACCATCCGGCACGTTCTGGCTTTGGCCCCACGCCTGCATCACGAAGGGGTCGTTCACCGCCATGCACGCGACTTCGACGCCGCGTTGGCGGAACGCGTCGAAATGCTCGACATAGCTGGGCAGGTGCCGTTCCGAGCACGTTGGAGTGAATGCCCCGGGCACCGCAAACAGCACCACCTTGCGATTGCCGAACAGCGCTTGGGCGTCCACGGTCTGCACGCCGTCGGTAAGTTGCTGCAATGGAACTGCGGGTAATGCGTCGCCAGCCTTGATTGTCATGGGATGTGCTCGGTGGGAATGGTGCAGTCTAGTGTCTGCACGCTAAGAACGCGTCAAGAGCAATCGTTGTCCGCGCCGTTCCGGTGCGGCCAGGTTCGCAAACCCGGGGTGGGGACGCAGAGGCACTGGAACAGGTCCGCAGCCGTAAGGATTTACACTTCCGAACTACGATGTGTATGTAGAAGCAAGCAGGCAGGCCATGCAATTCAAGGATTACTACGAGACCCTCGGCGTTGAGCCGACGGCGGGCGAAGCCGAGATCAAGACGGCGTATCGCCGTCTCGCGCGCAAGTTTCACCCGGACGTGTCCAAGGAAACCGGCGCGGAGGAAAAATTCAAGGCCGTCAATGAGGCCTACGAGGCACTGCGCGATCCGCAGAAACGCAAAGCCTACGACCAGTTGCGCGCCCGCGGCTACCGGCCGGGAGACGAGGTGCACCCGCCGCCCGGTGGCTTCGGCCAAGGCGGGCCGGGTGGAGTCGATTTCGACGAAATCTTCGCAGGGGGCGGCGCTGGTGGGGGCTTCAGCGACTTCTTCGAGGAGATGTTCGGGCGGGGGCGTGGACGCGCGGGCGGATCAGGGCAGCAGGCGCACGGCCGCGGTCCCGCGCCACGCGGAGATACCCGCGCGAAGCTCGCGGTGCCGCTGGAAGCGGTCTACCGCGGTGACAGCATCCGCATTTCTCTCAACGGCAAGACGCTGGAGGTGCGCGTACCCAAAGGTATTCGCGTAGGGCAGGCGATCCGTCTGGCCGGACAGGGCAGGCAGGGCGATCTGCTGCTGGAAATCGAATACGCCGCGCATCCGCGATTCGAAGTCGATGGCCGCAATGTCATCCACATCGTTCCGATCGCGCCCTGGGAAGCGGCGCTGGGCGCGACGGTCAGCGTGCCCACGCTCGGGGGGCCAGTGGATCTGAAAATTCCTGCGGATTCGGAATCTGGACGCAAGTTGCGGCTGCGTGGACGCGGCTTGCCGGGCACCCCTGACGGCGATCAGATCGTCGAAGTCGAGATCCTCGCTCCGCGCGTGCATACCGATGCGCAGCGCCAAGCGTACGAAGCGATGCGCGACGCGTTCGCAGACGATTGGCGCAGGATTTGATGCGTTAAATCAGGCTTGGCTCATGCCGCGAAAAAGGCATGGATCGAAGGCAGGACGAGGCGTCAGACCGGCCCATCCACACCCAGCAACGTGTTCTGGATGATCTCGAGCAACTCATCTTCGCTGAACGGCTTGGTGATGTAGGCCTTTGCCCCTTGCCGCATGCCCCACATGCGATCGGTGTCCTGATCCTTGGTGGTGACCAGGATCACGGGAATATGCTTCGTGGTCGGCTCGCGCGTGATCGCACGCGTCGCCTGGAAGCCATTGAGGTTCGGCATCACAACGTCCATCAGGATCAGGTCCGGCAATTCACGCTTGGCGGCGTCCACCCCGGCGGCACCGTCCTCGGCAGTCAATGCCTCGTGTCCGAGTTTTTCGACGATGCGCTTGATGCCCATCAACTGCGAAGGAGAGTCGTCGACGATCAGGATGCGCGCCATGTGGTGTCCCCTGTGAATGCGTATCGATTGTAGCGGTGGTGCAGCGGCCCGCAAAGCGTCACATGACCACCAGCGTGCGCCCGTGCGATTTTCCGTCCAGCATGGCCCCGAATACCTCGGGCAGATCGCCCAGCGTTGCCTCGCGCGTGCAGATTCGGTCAAGGTGCGCCGGACGCCAATCGCCGGCAAGGCGGCGCCACACTTCATCACGCAGGTCGCGCGCGGTGCCGGCGGACGCCACACCCAGCAGCGACACGCCACGGATGATGAACGGCATCACAGTGGTGTCGAGTGCATGCGAGGCGGCCAACCCGGCGCTGGCGACATTCCCGTACGGTGCGGTCTGCGCGAGCAGGCTGGCGAGCATCGCCCCGCCGACGTTGTCCAGGCCGCCGCCGAAGCGGGTGGATTCCATCGGCCGTTTTGTCGCCAGCGCGTCGCGGCCCAGCACCTCGCTTGCGCCGATCGATGCCAGGTATCCGGCCTGTCCGGCCTTGCCGCTGATCGCATGCACCTCAAAGCCCGCGCGGCTGAAGATATCCACGGCCAACGACCCGACCCCGCCCGTCGCGCCGGTGACAGCCAACGGTCCTAGTAACGGCGTCTGCCGGTTTTCGGTCATGCGCAGAAGCGCCAGGGCCGCGGTGAAACCCGCCGTGCCGATAATCATGCTGTCGCGCAGGCTCAGGCCTTCCGGTAGCGGAATGGTCCATCGTGATTCGAGGCGAGCGTACTCGCCATAGCCGCCATCGCGCGTTTCGCTGAGACCTGAGCCGGTGACCAGGACCGGATCGCCTTCCTTGAATGTCGGATCGGTCGATTCAACCACGTGACCTGCGACATCGATCCCGCCAACCAGCGGAAACGTTCGCAGGATCTTCCCCCGCCCGGTGCCGGCCAGCGCGTCCTTGTAGTTGACCGACGAGTACGCGGTTTTGATGATGACTTCGCCCGGATTGAGATCATCAAGCGAAATCGTTTCAAGGCCACTGTGATAGCCGGCTTCGTCGTCGTGTATGCGGAAGGCGCGGAACCCGTTCGAACTCGTCATCGCTGCTGATGCCCT
>JBDSEX010000067.1:0-7099 GCA_039919835.1 Luteimonas sp. | reverse complement strand
GCGCGAGCCCGACGCGCAGCTCGGCTATCTCGCGTTCGGCTGGCTGACCATGGGACAGGTGTTGTCGCTGCCGCTGAGCGCATTCGGCGTCTGGTGTTTGTGGATGTCACGGCGTGCGCCGACATTGCAGCCCCAGGTGCCGGTTGCTGACGGGTCTCCATGACGCAGGTGCCGCAGCACAGCCTGCCCGATGAAGCCTGCTTGATGAAGCATGCGCAATGAAGCATGCGCAATGAAGCATGCGCAATGAACCGCAACCATGAAGCGTGATCCATGAAGCAGTACCTGGAACTCGTTCGCCATGTCCTCGACCGCGGGGTCGAGAAAGCCGATCGCACTGGCACTGGCACGCGCAGCGTGTTCGGCTGGCAGATGCGCTTCGATTTGAACGCCGGGTTCCCGCTGCTCACCACCAAGAAACTGCATCTGCGCTCGATCGTGCATGAACTGCTGTGGTTCCTGAAAGGCGACACCAACACCGCGTACCTCAAGGACAACAAGGTATCGATCTGGGACGAATGGGCCGACGAGAACGGCGAGCTCGGCCCGGTGTATGGCAAGCAGTGGCGGCGGTGGGCCGGCACGGATGGCCGCGAGATCGACCAGGTCAAATGGGTGGTCGACGAGATCAGCCGCAATCCAGATTCGCGCCGCCTGATCGTGAGCGCATGGAACGTCGCCGACCTGCCGCAGATGGCATTGATGCCTTGCCATGCACTGTTCCAGTTCTACGTGGCCGACGGCAAGCTCAGTTGCCAGCTATACCAGCGCAGCGCCGACATCTTCCTCGGTGTGCCGTTCAACATCGCCAGCTACGCCCTGCTAACGCACATGGTGGCGCAGGCCAGCGGATTGCGCGTGGGTGATTTCGTGCACACGCTGGGCGATGCGCACCTGTACTCGAATCATTTCGACCAGGCGCGCGAGCAGCTCGCGCGCGAGCCGAAGGCGTTGCCGTCCTTGCGGTTGAATCCGGCCGTGACCGATCTGTTCGCCTTCGCCTACGACGACATCGCCATCGAGGATTACGCCCCGCTGCCCGCGATCAAGGCGCCGGTGGCGGTCTGACAGCCTCCGAGCAAATGGCGCACGACATGACCGGACTGACCTTGATCGCGGCATTGGATCGCTGCAATGCCATCGGCAAGGACAACGCATTGCCGTGGCACCTGCCCAACGACTTGAAGCGCTTCAAGACGCTGACGCTGGGAAAGCCGATCCTGATGGGCCGCCGGACCGCCGAATCGCTGGGACGCGCGTTGCCCAGGCGGCGCAACCTGGTGCTGACGCGCAGCGGGCGGGTTCCTTTCGACGGGATGGAAGCGGTTTCATCGATCGTCGATGCGATCGGGATCGCAATCAGCGACGACGCACCGGAGCTTTGCGTGATCGGCGGCGCGGATATTTTCGCGTTGACGCTGCCGATGGCATCCCGGCTGCAGCTCACCCACGTCGATACCGTGGTCGAGGGCGCTGACACGTTCTTCCCGGTATTTGATCCCGGCGACTGGCGTGTCGTGTCCAGCGAAGTGCATCCCGCAGACGCGCAGCATTCTTCCGGCTATTCGTTCGTTGACTACGTGCGCCGGTAGTTTTTCAACGCCGTACCGCCATGCACCCCGCCAGCTGGCCGGTTCCCATGGTTCATAAGACTGGCCTGTAGTGGCCGACGACCTGGTGGGAAAACACGATGTCGCTTTCCTGCGTCCCGATGCCGATGTTGTGCAGGATCAATGGCGTCCCGTCGGCGGTCTTGCGGTCCGACACTATCCCGATATGCAGCAGGCCATTGCCGGATAGCTGCCACGCAGCGATGTCGCCCGCTGAATAGTCGGCTGCCAGTTTTGAAACGGGTTGCGCCCAGCCCTGCCGGTCGAACCAGCGCATCTGGTTGGGCACGCGCCGGTGGTCGATATTGCGATCAGGTTCGTTGGACCCCCACTGGCGCGGATAGTCCGCGAAATGCGCGCGCATGTCTTCGTGCAGGGAGCGTTGCAGGTCGATGCCGGCCTCGCGGAAGGCACGCACCACCACGTCGGTGCAGACACCGCGATCCTGTGGCACGTCGCCGCCGGGGTACGCCAATGCGACATACGCAGGATCGTAGAGAAGCGTCACGCCGACTTGTTTCCGCGCCGCGGCGACCAGAAGCGATGAAGCAGAGGCCGGTGCGGCAAGCTGCGGTGCCGACGTTGAGGCCGGTGTTCGCGACGCGGATGCCCCTGTCCCAGGCGGCTCTGTCCCAGGCGCCGCGGGGACGCATCCTGCAAGCAACAGCAGCAGCATCACCCCCGGCCCCAGCAAACGACACGTCATGCAGGCGGGACGCGACGACCGGGCACCTGCACGACGCGCAGTTCCTCACTGTCCAGTTGCAGCGCGGTGAGCTTGCCGCCCCACACCGCGCCGGTGTCGATGGCGTGCACGCCGTGGCCGATGAACAGGCCGAGCGTGGACCAGTGTCCGCAGACGATCCGGAGATCGCGTTCGACGCGTCCGGGCACGGCGTACCAAGGATAGAGTCCCGGCATCTGCGAGCCTGGTGCGCCTTTTTCCTCGAAGGCGATGCGCCCACGCGGCGAGCAGTAACGCATGCGGGTGAAGATGTTGATGATGGCGCGGTCGCGATCAACGCCCGCGAGTCTAGGCGACCATTCCGGCCGGTCGCCATACATGTTCTTCAGCAGCTTGCCGAAACCATCGCCCTGCAGTCGCGATTCGACTTCACGCGCATGCTGTTCTGCGAGTTGCGTGGTCCACTTCGGCGCAAGGCCGGCGTGGATCATCATCCACCCGAGTTCGCGATCGGCATGCAGCAGGGGTTGAATGCGCAGCCATCCCAGCAACGCATCGCGATCGTCGGCGAACAGTACCCGTTGCAGATCGGGATTGACGCGGCGCTGGTCCTCCTCGCGGCGTTCGCCGATCGCCAGTAGCGACAGATCGTGGTTGCCCAGCACGACGACGCTGTTCGCACGCAGCGAATGCACCAGTCGCAGGGTTTCCAGCGACTCGCCGCCGCGATTGACCAGGTCACCGCAGAACCACAGGCGGTCGCGCGCCGGATCGAAGCGGATCTTGTCGAGCAGCCGCTGCGTCGGCTCGTGACACCCCTGCAAATCGCCAATTGCCCAGACGGCCATGCGTGTCTACAGGCCTCAGTGCAGTGTTCGCGGCATCGACAAGGTGAATGCCGGGATGGGCGCCGCGAAACGGGTGCCGTCGTCGGCAAGGATGTCGTACGAGCCGCGCATGGTGCCCAGGCTGGTTTCAAGCACCGCGCCGGAGGTGTACTCGAAGCCGTCACCGGGACGCAACCAGGGTTGTTCGCCAACGACGCCATCGCCGGTGACTTCCTCCACCTTGCCGTTCGCGTCGGTGATGATCCAGTGGCGGCTGATCAAGCGAGCGGGCACCTTGCCGCTGTTGCGGATGCTGATGGTGTAGGCGAACACGAAGCGACCTTCCTCCGGCGCGGACTGGTCATCGAGATAGCGCGTGGCGACGTCGATGTCGAATGCGTGGTCGGCGGAATGGGTCATGCGGCTAGTTTAATTGAGCGTGGCGTGAACACAGCCATGACGACAAGCATCAAATTCAAATTCTTCTCCCGGGCCAACGCGAGCCGCTCAAGTCAAGTCACCGGACATCCGCTTCGGATGCGTAGGGAAGATTGGCGAGACGGATGAAGCCTGCGACCTCGATCTGTTCGGCTCGGGCATCCGGACGCAGGCCTGCGGCTTCGATCATTGCGACATCCGCGACGTGCTGCAGCGCGTTGCGCAGCGTCTTGCGGCGTTGTCCGAACGCAGCGCGTACGACCCCCGCGAGGCGCGCCGGGTCCTCGACGCCGACACGGTCCGCGGCGCGCGGCACCAGCCGCACCACGGCCGAGTCCACTTTCGGCGGTGGCCGGAACGCGCCGGGTCCGACATCGAACAGCGGCGTCACGTCGCAGTACGCCTGCAACATCACGCTCAGGCGGCCGTACACCTTGCTGCCGGGGCCAGCAGCCATGCGGTCGACCACTTCCTTCTGCAGCATGAAATGCATGTCACGCACGGCGGCGGCGTGGGCAAGGGCGTGGAACAGGATCGGCGACGACACGTTGTAGGGCAGGTTGCCGACCAGGCGGATCGGTTGACCGCCAGCGAGCGCGGTGAAATCGACGTTGAGCACATCGGCCGGGATCAGGGTCAGACAACCCATCTCGCGTGCGGCGTGGGTGAGGGGCTCGAGCAGGTCGCGGTCGAATTCGATCGCCGTCAACGCGCCATGTTTCTTCAGCAGTGGCAGCGTCAACGCACCCAGGCCCGGACCGATTTCGACGATGCGATCGCCGGGTTTCGGTTCGACCGCCAGGATGATCTTCTCGACCACGCCACGCTCATGCAGGAAGTGCTGGCCGAGGGATTTCTTGGTCCGGTGATGATCGAAATGCATGCCGCATTATGGTGTAACGGGGATGAGGCAAAGCACCTGGTCGCGGATTACACCGATCGACGCGTGGCAACAAATACCCGATGACGCCACCCGCTCGAAGTTTGGGTCCAGCGCGTCATGCTATCCGTGCTCGACCTCTGCGCATGCCTCTACTTCTTTCGCCATCTGTGCGCAGGTGGCGACGGCCGCGAACAGGCTCGATGGATCCGCGCTGCCTTTGCCGGCCAGATCCAGCGCGGTGCCGTGATCGACGGCGACGCGTGGGTAGGGCAGGCCGAGGGTCACGTTGACTGCCTTTTCAAACCCGCTGTATTTGAGCGTCGGCAGTCCCTGGTCGTGGTACATGGCAAGCACCGCGTCGAACTCGCGCAGCCTGGCGGGGAGAAAGGCAGTGTCGGCGGGAAGCGGACCGATCAGCTGCATGCCTTCGTTGCGCAGCATCGCCAGCACTGGTTCGATGACGTCGATTTCCTCGCGTCCCAGATACCCCGCTTCGCCCGCGTGCGGATTGAGTCCAAGCACCGCGATCCGCGGCGTGGCGATCCCAAACTGTCGACGCAACGCGTCTTCGAGGATATGCAAGCTCCGCACCAGCCCATCGCGGCTGATCGCATCGGCGACCTCGCGCAGCGGCAGGTGAGTGGTTGCCAGCGCGACCCGCACCACGTCGTTGGCCAGCATCATCACCACGTCGCGATCGGCGTGTCGCGCAAGCAGTTCGGTCGTACCGGTATAGGTGATGCCGCCATCGTTGATGGTGGCCTTGTGGATGGGGCCGGTGACGAGTCCATCGATCTCCCTGCGCAGGCACGCATCTGCCGCGGCGGTCAGCGCGGCGATCACCGCGCCGGCATTGGCGGGATTGGCATGTCCGAAATGACTGCGCGCCGCATTCGGAAACGGGTGCAGTGGCAAGTCACCCGGCAACGTCGCGACGTCATGGACGCCTAGCAACCGAAGCGGCAGGTCGAGAGCAGCCGCAGCATCAAGCAGGGTCTGTGGATCGGCGAAGGCCAGCAGCGTGCAATCGACGCGCGGCGCCTGCGCCAGCCGCACGCACAACTCCGGCCCAATGCCGGCCGGCTCGCCCGGTACCAGGGCCAGCCGTGGAATCATCTCAACCGCCGCTGGCAGGCGCTGTCGGCGGGACTGGATTGGCGGGGGCGGCTGGTGGTGAGGCCGTTGTGGCCGCGCCGCTGCGGATGTCGACGTAGGCATCGCCGCGCATTTCGCGCAGGAAGCGGTTGTACTCGTCCTCCAGCTTGCGCCGTCCGATGGTTTCGCGGACCTGCGACTTGCGGTTGTCATCGCCGACGTTGGCCTGGCGCGAACCAATGCGTTCGACGATGTGCCAGCCGGCAGAGCTCTTGAACGGCGCGGACACCTGGCCGTCGTTCAACGCCGCGACCTGCGCGCCGAAATCAGGGCCGAACGCATCCTGGGCGAACCAGCCCAGATTGCCACCCTTGCCGCTGGTGTTGGGATCGTCGGATTCCTTTGCGACATCGGCGAACGCGGAGCCGCCGGCAAGTCGCGCGCGCAGCGTGTCGATCTTCGCCTTGGCCTGCGCTTCGGTGTGGGTGTCGTCGACGACCGCCAGGATGTGGCGCGCCTGGAATTGCGTCACCGTGGCCGGTGCCGCCTGCGAGGCGTCGCGCACTTCCACCAGCCTGAGCAGCTGCAGGCCGCTCGGTCCGCGCATCGGGCCCATGATCTGGCCCGGCTGCATGGTGCGGATCTGTTCGGCGAAGGCCGGCGGGATTTCAGACTGGCTGCGCCAGCCAAGGTCGCCGCCTTCCAGCGCGTTGGGACTGTCCGAATAACGCACGGCGGCTGCCGCGAACTCCATCTCGCCCTTGTCGAGCAACCCCTTGATGCCATCGATCTTCGCCTGCCCGGTCGCGATCTGTTCCGGGGTCGCGCCTTCCGGTAGCGCGATCAGGATGTGCGCCAGCCGGTATTGGTTGCCGACATTGACCTGCGTCGCCAGCGCTGCATTGACCTCTGCCTCGCTGACATTGATGCGGCTCTGCGCGAAGCTCTGCCGCAACCGCTGTGTGAGCAGCTCGTCGCGGAGGGTGGAACGGAAATCGGTGTAGCTGACGCCGTCCCGCGTCAGCTGCGCGCGTAGTTGGTCGACGGTGAGCTGGTTCTGCGCGGCGACGCCGTTTACGGCGTTGTCGAGCTCACTGTCGGAGACCTTGATACCGCTGCTCTCGGCTCGCGCAACCTGCAGACGGACCAGCACCATGCGCTCGATGACCTGCTTCTCCAGCACGTCGCGCGGCGGCAACTGGTCCTGGCGGTCGGCGTACTGGTTCAGCACGTTGCGCATGGCGCGCTCCAGCTCGCTCTGCAGGATCACGTCCTCGTCGACGACGGCGGCGATGCGATCGACGGGCGTGGCCTGGGCGAACGCCGGTGTAGCGATCAGTGCGCTGGCGACCAGCAGCGAAGACAGCAGGGTCTTGAAAGAAATAGGCTTCAACGACGTACTCTTCATGGTGTTGGATCCGGATCTGGAGCGTTCTGGTCGGAGGCGGACTGGCCCGTCGCGGTTTCCGGCGGCACCAGGTAAAGGTCATCGCGGTAATAGCCTTGGATGGCGCGGCGCAGAGTACGCCGCGTGTCCTGGCCAGCGGAGCCGAGACCTTTG
>JBDSEX010000002.1:0-5959 GCA_039919835.1 Luteimonas sp. | reverse complement strand
CAGTACTGGGCGGCGCAGGGGTGCGTGCTGGTCCAGCCGCTGGATCTGGAAGTCGGCGCGGGCACCTTCCATCCGGCCACGTTCCTGCGCGCGCTCGGCCCGGAGCCGTGGAACGCCGCGTACGTGCAGCCATGCCGCCGGCCTACCGACGGCCGCTATGGCGACAATCCGAACCGGTTGCAACGCTATTACCAGTATCAGGTCGCGATGAAGCCGAATCCGGACAACATCGTCGAGCTGTATTTCGATTCACTGAAAGCCCTCGGCATCGACCCGCAGGTACACGACCTGCGCCTGGTCGAGGACAACTGGGAATCACCGACGCTGGGCGCATGGGGACTGGGCTGGGAGGTGTGGTTGAACGGAATGGAAGTCACCCAGTTCACCTACTTCCAGCAGGCCGGCGGCCTCGAGTGCAGGCCGGTGCTCGGCGAGATCACGTACGGCCTCGAGCGCCTGTGCATGTACCTGCAGGACGTCGACAACGTGTTCGACCTGGTGTGGACGCAGGGTCCGCAAGGTGCGGTGTACTACCGCGATGTCTACCACCAGAACGAGGTCGAACAGAGTGCGTACAACTTCGAGCATGCGAATGTCGACGTGCTCTTCCGGCGTTTCGACGAATGCGAGGCGGAAGCGTTGAAGCTGGTCGAGCTGGGCTTGCCGCTCCCGGCTTACGATCAGGTCTGCAAGGCTTCGCACTGCTTCAACCTGCTCGACGCACGCCGCGCGATCTCCGTCACCGAGCGGCAGCGCTTCATCCTTCGCGTACGCAAGCTGTCGCAGGCGGTGGCGGAAAGTTATTTCGCCCAGCGCGAGAAGTTGGGGTTTCCCGGGCTGAAGACGCAACGCGAAGGCGTGGCGGCATGAGTACGGCGCGCCCGCTGCTCATCGGCATGTACGACTCCTCCTACACGCGCCGCGTCGCCATCGCGCTGTCGCTTTACGGCCTGCCGTTCGAGCACCGCGCCTGGTCGGTTGGCAAGGATTTCGACCGCATTCGCCAATACAGCCCGCTCGGTCGCGCGCCGACGCTGGTGCTGGACGACGGCGAGGTACTGACCGAGTCGGCGATGATGCTCGACTACCTCGACCATCTCGTCGGCCCGCAGCGCGCATTGCTGCCGGCCACCGGACTCGCCCGCCGCGATGCGCTGCGGCTGATCGCTCTGGCCACCGGCGCGGTCGACAAGGCCGTGCTGATCGTGCTCGAGCGCGTCTTCCGTCCGGTGGAGATGCACAGCGAAGCGTGGCTCTCGCGCTGCCGCATCCAGGTCGATGGCGCATTGCGCGAACTCGACCAATCCTGCAGTGCGCGTGTTGGCCACCAGTGGCTTGTCGGCGATTCGATGACCCATGCCGACATCGCAGTGGCCTGCTTCACCACACACGTGCGTGAATCGATCCCGTTGGATCTCGCGCCCTACCCGGCCCTGCGCATGCATGTGGATCGCTGCGAAGCACTGCCCGTGTTCCGCCAGCACTACATCCCGTTCGACGCCCCGGTGCCGGCCTCCCACCACGACGCGCAGGCGACAGCCGCATGACCACGGCCACCATGCTGCCGCTCCTGGTCGAACTCGGCACCGAAGAACTTCCGGTCAAGGCACTGCCAGGGCTCGCACGATCGTTTTTCGATGGGGTTGTCGATGGGCTGTCCAAGCGCGGCATCGCGGTCGAGCGCGGCGATGCCAAGCCGCTGTATTCGCCCCGCCGTCTCGCGGTGCTGCTGCCGGGGGTCGCCGGCGAACAGCCCGAACAGACGTCGGAAGTGCTGGGCCCGTACCTCAACATCGCGCTCGATGCCGACGGCACGCCGACCCAGGCGTTGCAGGGGTTCGCAAGGAAATCCGGCATCGACTGGACGCAGCTCGAACGCACCAGCGACAACAAGGGCGAGCGTTTCGTCCATCGCGCGATGACGCCTGGCGAGACGACGCGCGCGCTGCTGCCTGAGATCGTGCGCGAGGCCATCGCGGCGATGCCGATCCCCAAGCGCATGCGCTGGGGCAACCACGACCATTCCTTTGCACGGCCGGTGCATTGGCTGGTGCAGCTGCATGGCGGGGACGTGATCGATGGCGAAGTCTTCGGCATCGCCTCCGACCGCATGAGTCGGGGCCACCGTTTCATGCACGACAAGGCGGTATGGATCGGGCGCGTCGAGGACTACGTCGATGCCTTGCGCGGCGCGAAGGTGCTGGTGGACCCGGACGAGAGGCGTGCACGCATCGTGCGCGAAGTCGAAAACGCCGCGCGGCAGGCCGGCGGCACGGCGCGCATCGCCGAGGACAACCTGGAACAGGTGAACTGCCTGGTTGAATGGCCGAAAGCGGTGTTGTGTTCGTTCGACAATGAGTTCCTGGCCGTCCCGCAGGAAGCATTGGTCGTGACGATGGAGACCAACCAGAAGTTTTTCCCGGTGCTCGGCGGCGACGGCAAGCTCAGCGAACACTTCATCGGCATCGCCAACATCGAATCCAAGGATGAGAGCGAAATCCGCAATGGCTACGAACGCGTCATCCGGCCACGGTTCGCCGATGCCAAGTTTTTCTTCGTCGAGGACATGAAGCAGGGCCTGGCGTCGATGAACGAGGGCCTGAAAACGGTCACGTACCAGGCAAGGCTGGGTACAGTCGCAGACAAGGTCAACCGCGTCGCCACGCTGGCCGAAGCGATCGCCGGCGAAGTCGGCATTGATCCGAAGCTCGCGCGCCGCGCCGCGGAATTGTCCAAGGCAGACCTGCAATCGCGTCTCGTCAACGAATTCCCCGAGCTGCAGGGGATCGCGGGCCGTTACTACGCAGCCGTCGAAAACGAACCGCTCGAAGTCGCCAATGCAATCGACGAGGGCTACATGCCCCGCTTCGCCGCGGACGCAATCGCGCCCTCGAAGCTGGGGCAGGTGCTGGCGGTGGCCGAACGCCTGGATTCGCTCGCGAGCGGTTTCGCGGCCGGCCTGAAGCCGACCGGCAACAAGGATCCGTTCGCATTGCGGCGTAATGCGCTGGCCCTGGCGCGCACGCTGATCGAAGGCCTGTTCGATCTCGATTTGCAGGCGTCGCTGGTGCAGGGCCATAGCGGCGCCGGCGATGCGATCGCGCGCAACGAGATGCTCGCCAAGGGCGCCAGCAAGCGCACGTCCCCGCTGGCGGACGCGACAACCCCGGAACAGCAGTTGCGCGAGTTGCAGGATTTCGTGTTCGATCGACTGCGCGGCTACTACGGTGAAAAAGGCGTGCCCCCGCAACACTACGAAGCGGTGCTTGCATTGCGCCCCGGCTCGCTGCTTGATTTCGACCGTCGCCTCAAGGCCATCGGCGAATTCGCAAGGCTCCCCGAAGCGGAAGCGCTCGCCGCCGCCAACAAGCGCATCCGCAACCTCCTGCGCAAGGTCGAAGGCGACATGCCATCCGCCATCGACGCATCGCTCTTCAGCGAACCTGCAGAACGCGAACTGCACGACGCAGTCGAGCACGCCATCACCGATACCGACGATGCGCTGGCGAACCGCGACTACGTCGCCGTCCTCGGCCGCCTTGCGCGCCTGCGTCCGCAGGTGGATGCGTTCTTCGACGGCGTCATGGTCAATGTCGATGACACGGTGATACGCAACAACCGGCTTGCCCTGTTGAAGCGCTTGTCCGACCGGCTGGGATCGGTTGCGGCGATCGAACATCTTTCGGGTTGATCCGGTTCCCTTCTCCCTCCGCGCCCAGGGAATATCGACCGCTGGCGACCGGCCCTTCGTTGATCGATCTTTGACGCGCGCCGGTTATTCTCGTCGCATGCATTTCTCTTTCCGTCTGCTGCTTGCCGCGTTGCTGTTGACGATCGCGGCCATTGCGCAGGCGGCCACGATCGAACGCGTCGAGATCCGCGGCCTCGACACGGCCATGACCACCAACGTGCGCGTGTCGCTGTCGCTGACCGACGCCGTCGGAAAGGAAGTCTCGGAACGCAGGCTTGCCTATCTGGTCCGCGAGGCCGAGGCTGAGGCGCGCGAGGCACTGGAGCCGTTCGGGTATTACTCCCCCGTCGTCACCGTGACGCGCGATCCGCCCTCGTCCCAGTCCGCTGCCACCGCCGCGCCGGTGTCGGTCGTCATCGACGTGCGGCTCGGCGAAGCGATCCGCGTGCGGCGCGCCGAGGTGGCGATCGCCGGCGACGGCAGCGACGACCGCTACCTCCGCGAAGAACTTGCCGCGTTCCAGCCGCAACCAGGCGCGTTGTTCGACCACACCGTGTACGAGGGCAGCAAGGCGCGCATCTCGCGCCGGCTCGCCGAGCGCGGTTACTTCGACGCGGATTTCATCGCGCGCAAGGTCGAAGTGACGCGCGCGGACAATGCGGCCGACATCGACCTGCGCTGGAACAGCGGCGACCGTTACGACATGGGTGCGGTGACGTTCACGCAGGCACCAGAGCGCATCATCCGCGACGACATCCTCGACAAACTGATCTACTGGCAGGAAGGCGACTACTACCACCAGGGCCGCCTCGATCGCCTGCGCAAATCGCTGGTGTCGCTGGACTATTTCAGCCGAATCGACATCGAACCGCAGCCCGAGACCGCCACGCCGGACAAACGTGTCCCCGTGCAGGTCAAGCTGACCCCCGCCAAGCGCAGCATCTATACCGCCGGCGTCAGCTACGGCACCGACAGCGGCGGCGGCGTGATCCTCGGTGTGGAGCGGCGTTACCTCAACGAGCGCGGGCACAAGGCGCTGGCGCAGCTCGACTACGCGCAGAAGCGCAAGACCTTGACGCTGCAATATCGCATCCCCGCGTTCGCATGGCTCGATGGCTGGTACACCGCCAGCCTGCAGGCGGCCGACGAGCAGACCGATTACATCGACACGCGGCGGCTGGAACTGGTCGGCAGCCGCAGCGGCGAGATCAACAAATACCTGACTGCGATCGCATCGGTGCACGCGTTGCGCGAACGCTGGGCGTATACCGGCACGGAAAAGAATCCGCTGTACCGCTTCGCGACGTTCACCTATCCCTCGCTGCGCGCTGAATACATCGACGCCGACGACCGCATGTATCCGCGCAATGCGCTGGGTGGCACGTTGCTGCTGCGCGGCGGCGCCGAGGGTGTCGGTTCCGATGCCAGCTTCGCGCAGCTGCAACTCGGCGCGCGCTGGTTCAAGGGACTGGGCGAACGCAGCCGCCTGCTGCTGCGCGGGGAACTTGGTCAAACCTACACCGATGCGCTGGTGGATATTCCGCCGAGCCTGCGCTTCTATGCCGGGGGCGACCGCAGCGTCCGCGGCTATGCGTATCGCGAGATCGGTCCCCGCATCACCGGTGGCACGCGGGGCGAGGCGTTCGCGTTGGGCGCGAAGAACATGGCGACGGCCAGCGTCGAGTACGAGCAGTACTTCAGTGGCGCGTGGGGCGGTGCGGTGTTCGTCGACAGCGGCACCGCGTTCGACGACCGGCCCGATTGGCGCACCGGCATCGGCGTCGGCCTGCGCTGGAAATCGCCGGTCGGTCCCGTGCGTGTCGACCTTGCGCACGGACTCGACGATCCCGATTCGTCGTTCCAGCTGCACATCAACATCGGCGCCGACCTGTGAACGCCGCCGCATCACTATCGCCGGACGAACGCCGCGCCGCACGCCGCATCGTCGCGCGGCGCTGGGCCTTGCGTTCGCTGTCCGGCATCGCCGCGCTGACGGCACTGATCCTGCTGCTCGCGTACTGGCTGCTCACCACCATCGGGGGTCGCGACGTCCTGTTGCGGCAGGTCGTCGCGCGCCTGCCGGATGGCACGACGTTGACGTGGCGCAATGCTGACGGTCCGGCCGCGGGGCCGCTGACCCTGCATGACGTGCGCTTCGTG
Organism: Luteimonas sp.; assembly: GCA_039919835.1. Taxonomy (GTDB): domain Bacteria; phylum Pseudomonadota; class Gammaproteobacteria; order Xanthomonadales; family Xanthomonadaceae; genus JALYOU01. The sequence goes on along the minus strand of JBDSEX010000002.1, from coordinate 108 downwards.
CATCGCAGCTGTCCGGACAAGGATGGCGAGCCTGTCGCGTTCGGCGTCTGCGAGCACCCGGATGCGTTGATATTCACAGCACGGCGCGCCGTGCTCGATCCTGCAATT
>JBDSEX010000353.1:0-3675 GCA_039919835.1 Luteimonas sp. | reverse complement strand
GAATACCCTTCGCCGCGCCACTCGTCGTAACGGCGCGCCATGTCGTAGAGCATGCGCGTGCTGACGATGCGGTCGCTGCCGGCGCTGCGCGCCGATGCTGGCCCGCGCGTGCGCAACAGGTAATGCGCGACGGTCGCCAGGCCGAAGGCGGTGCAGGCGCCGTCGTCGCCCTGGTCGAGGATGGGTACGCCGATTTTCGTGTAGTGCGACAGCGGTGCGCTTTCGGGAACATCGACCAGCGTCGGCTCGAACATCCTGTCTCGGAAGTCTGCGGTATCGGGACGCGCGTCGAACATGCGCTGCATCGTGCGGGGACGTTTCCTGATGACAGCCATGGGGGATCTCCTCCTGAGCATGTGGCGTTGTCCAACGGGTCAGCCGCACGGATAGTGTCCGCGTGCCGACTGGATAGAGTGCACGCACCGCGTCGCAAAAACGGCGACCAGCATCGCGATGCTGGTTACCGTTTCCGACCGGCCGACGGGATACTCGACATCCGTCATGAACCATTCGTCATTCCCGCGAAGGCGGGACGAGCGCGCAGAACGGCCGGCAGTCGGCCCGAAGGTGTAACGACGCGAGTAGTCCAGTGACCTAGACTTCGATCGCCCAGGATCGCTGGATCCCCGACTTCGCGGGGATCACGATTGAATGCCGGAAAACCCATTGCGGGACGGGCACCAAGGAAATCGCATGACACGTGTCAAGAGACTCTTTGCCTGGGGCGCGTTCGTATTGCTTGCGATGCTGCTCAGCGGATGGCTGCTTGCCGACCACCTCACTCCGCCGGCCACCGGCAAAACCAGCCATGCATTGCCGGTGCAACCAGCACAGACCGCGTTGGATCGCGAACTCGCTCCGTTGCTGGCCGCGCATCCCGGCAAGACCGGCGCGTTGCTGGTGCCAGACGGTCTGGACGCGTTTGCGGCCCGGGCGATTTCCGCGCGACAGGCCGGACGCAGCCTCGACCTGCAGTACTACATCTGGCACGACGACCTCACCGGTCGCCTGCTCGGGCGCGAAGCCTGGCTGGCGGCCGAACGCGGCGTGCGGGTGCGCATGCTGCTCGACGACATGAATGCCGAAGGGCACGACCCGAAACTGCTTGCGCTCGATGCGCATCCCAACATCGAGATCCGCCTGTACAACCCGTTCCGCAACCGCACCGGCCTCTGGCGGGTGCTGGAACTGGTGCAGCGGCTTTTCAGCGTCAACCATCGCATGCACAACAAGGCATGGATCGCCGATGGCCGCGTCGGCGTGCTGGGCGGCCGCAACATCGGCATCGAGTATTTCAATGCGTCGGATGAAACCAACTTCCGCGATCTCGACATGGTTTTGTTCGGCCCGGCGGTCGGCCAGGCCAGTAACGTGTTCGACGCGTATTGGAACAGCCCGGCGGTGGTGCCGATCGCCGCGCTCAACCGCAAGCGAGTGCGCGAGCTGCAGGACCTGCTGGCGACGGTGAAACACGAGGCCACCGGTGCTGCCGCGCAGCGCTACCTGCAGCGGGTGGATGCATCACCCAGCGTGCGCGGCTACATGGCCAAGCAGTTGCAGCCACACTGGAGCGCGGGGATCCGCGTGCTCGCCGATCCGCCGCTCAAATGGAAACAGGATGATCGCCGTGGCTGGCTGGTGCAGAAGCTCGAACATCAGTTGCGTGGCACGCGCGACAAGGCGTTGCTGATTTCGCCTTATTTCGTGCCGGGAAAGGACGCGACGGCCGGCCTGGTCGATCTGGCGCGGCGCGGGGCACAGGTCGGCATCATCACCAATTCACTCGCCGCCAATGATGTGATCGCCGTGCACAGTGGCTATCGGAAATACCGCGGTGCGCTGATCGACGGCGGCGTTGAAGTACACGAGATGCGTGCTCGCGACGGGGGCGCGCAAGGCCGGACCGGCACTGGCAGCGCCTTCGGCAGCAGCGGCGCCAGCCTGCATACCAAGGCCTTCGTGGTCGATGACGCGCGCGGTTTCATCGGCTCCTTCAACCTCGACCCGCGATCCGCCGATCTCAATACGGAGATGGGGGTGATGTTCGACGATCCCGGCATCGCGATCGACTTGCGCAACGAATACCTGCGTCTTGCGGATCCCGTGTTGAGCTATCACGTGCTGCGCGGCAAGGGCGGCGATCTGCGCTGGCTCGACGCCGCGGCCTCGCCGCCCGTGCTGCTGGATGACGAACCCGACACCAGCGCTTGGCGACGCGGCCTGGTGCACGTCTTTGGTTGGCTGCCGATCGAATCGCAATTGTAGGAATGTCCCGGCCTACCCGTTTTCATGTCAACGCCGTGATCCTGGTGAAGAGTGTTGGCCCAAGGCCGGGCGAAAGCGGGCAACCGCGCGGGATGCACGCCGGGACCAGGGCCACATACGGACTGGTACGCATGCCCATCCGAGCCGATTGGATTAAACTACCGCCCCCGCCGCCGCGCGAATTGCCGCGGTTTTCCCGTCGATTCAGCCACTTGAATCACCTTCCCGACGCCATTCGCCTGCGCGATCCGGTGATCGTTTGCGGAGTTCCGATGATCTTTGAAACCCTCGACACCACCGGCCACGAACAGGTCGTGTTCTGCCACAACAAGGACGCAGGCCTGAAGGCCATCATCGCGATCCACAACACGGTGCTCGGCCCTGCCCTCGGCGGCACGCGCATGTGGCCATACCTGACCGAGGCGGACGCACTGAAGGACGTGCTGCGGCTGTCGCGCGGGATGACCTACAAGAACGCGGTCGCCGGCCTGAACATCGGTGGCGGCAAGGCGGTGATCATCGGCAACCCGGCCACCGACAAGTCCGAAGCGCTGTTCCGAGCGTTTGGCCAGTTCGTGGAGTCGCTGGGCGGGCGCTACATCACGGCCGAGGACGTCGGCATCGACGTCAACGACATGGAATACGTGTATCGCGAGACCGAATATGTCACTGGGGTGCACCAGGTGCACGGCGGCTCCGGCGACCCCTCCCCCTTCACCGCCTACGGCACGATGCAGGGCCTGATGGCCACGCTCAACCGCAAGTACGGTGACGAGGAAGTCGGCAAGTATTCGTATGCAGTGCAGGGCCTCGGCCACGTTGGCATGGAGTTCGTCAAGTTGTTGAAGGAGCGCGGCGCAAAACTCTTCGTCACCGATATCGACAAGCGCCTGGTCGACAAGGCCGTGTCCGAATACGGCGCCGAAGCAGTCGGTCTGGATGAAATCTACGACGTGCCGGCGGACGTATATTCGCCATGCGCGCTGGGTGGCACCGTCAACGAGCAGACCCTGCCAAGGCTGAAGGCCAAGGTCATCTGCGGCGCGGCCAATAACCAGCTCGCCAACAATGCCATGGGCGATGAAGTCGAGAAGCGCGGCATTTTGTATGCGCCGGACTACGCGGTGAATGCCGGCGGCGTGATGAACGTGTCGCTGGAAATCGACGGCTACAACCGCGAGCGCGCGATGCGCATGATGCGCACGATCTACCACAACCTCGCACGCATCTACGAAATTTCCGAACGCGACAAGATCCCGACCTACATGGCGGCTGATCGCCTGGCCGAGGAACGCATCACCGCCATTGGCAAGCTCAAGCTGCCGCTGGGGCGTTCGGCACCGCGGTTCCAGGGGCGTATTCGCGGAAACCACTGAGGCTTCGCGATAGGGCTCCCCCGGCTCATCACCT